>CANLGS010000059.1 GCA_947490035.1 Gemmataceae bacterium | reverse complement strand
CTACCCACAAACACCATTCCCGATAACCACCCAAAACACGAGCGAACCGTAAGTACCAACTGCAAAGCTGCGCCAATCCTGGCTACAATCGGCATGGGAAGTTCCTTCTTCACGATCACTGTCTTTACCTAACAGCGATTGTGGGAAGGACTTCCCGTTTTTCATAGGCCAGCGTCTCCTTAACTTGATGCCTATGGGGGCTGGGGAGTGTTACCCC
Organism: Gemmataceae bacterium; assembly: GCA_947490035.1. Lineage (GTDB taxonomy): Bacteria > Planctomycetota > Planctomycetia > Gemmatales > Gemmataceae > Gemmata. Next base: position 11,098 of record CANLGS010000059.1, on the reverse strand, counting down.
TCCGGGGTGTTAGTCGAAATCACACGGCACCCGCCCGCGCCCGCGGGTGCTGGGTGGGTCGATCTGCTCCTCGGCAAGAAATAATGGCCGCCGCGCGCGCCGCCGCCTTTACACTGGCGGCACACCGGCCACTGTCGCCCTCCCGTTTGCGGCGGGGAGGGCGTCCGAGCTACCTCCCTCCCGCGCCGCGCTCATCGAAGGAGTGTTACACGCTATGATCTTCACGCACCTCAAGACGGCCGCGCTGCTGTCGCTCGTCGTTCTCGGAAGCGCAATCAGCGAGGCCGCGCAGCGCGAGCGGCCCGCGGCGCCGGCCGCGCCCGCGATGGCGGGCAAGGTGGTCGAGGTCGCGAAGGACGGGAAGTCGTTCACGGTGGAAACCGCGCCCGCCGCGCGCGGCGAGGCGCCGGGCAAGGCCGTCGTGAAGTTCGGCGAGAAGGTGGCCGTCACGTTCAACGGCGTCGGCCCGGACGGCGCGAAGCCGACGGAAGGGTACGTCGCGCAGGTGTGGCTCGCGGAAGGCTCGAAGGACACGGCCGCGACCGTGACGTTCAGCGGGCACGAGACGGCCGGGCGCGGCGGCGACATCGTCGGCGTGGTGTCGGCGGTCGCGAAGGACGGCAAGTCGGTCGAGGTCACCGTCGGCGGGGCGCGCGGCGAGCAAGCGCGGGTGATGACTGTTCCGCTCGACGCCAAGACCGCGCTCGGCTTCTCGAACGTCGCGAAGGACGGGGCGAAACTTGCCAACGGGCAGCGGATCACGGTGTGGTACGCGGACGACGGCAAGAACGCGGGCAAGGTGCAAGTCTACGGCGCCGGGGAGCCCGGACGCCGCGACGAGAAGCGCCCGGACGCGGCCGGCAAGGTGGTGCGCGCCGCGGCCGACGGCAGCACGCTGGTGATCGAGATTCCGCCGACGGAGCGCGGTGGAGAAGCGACGCGCATGACGGTGAAGATCGGCGACAAGGCCACGACCGTCTTCAACAACGTGCCGACCGATGGCGCGAAGATCGCCGCGGGTTTGGTCGCGCAGGTGTGGCTGCTGGCCGGCGAGAAGGAAGCCGCCGCGAAGGTGGTGTTCACCGGCACCGTGCCCGAACGCTGGACGACCATCGCGGGTAAGGTCGTCGCGGTCGCGAAGGACGGCAGCTCGATCACCGTGGAAGGTCAGGCCAAGGTGCGCGGCGAGGAAGCGAAGCGCGTCGAGGTCAAGCTGACCGCGAAGACGAAGGTCGCGTACTTCGGCGTCGGCGCGGGCGAGGCGAAGCCGGCCGAGGGGTTGATGGCGAGCATCCGGTTTCTCGACGGCTCGGCCGACACCGCCGCTCACGTCACATTCACGAAGGGTGCCGTCGTCGGTCGCGGGCGCTAACACCGGTGTCGGGTGGCCGACTCTTTCTGACGAGCCGGAAGCGTCAGCGACGGACAGCTTTGTCCGTCGCTGACGCTTCCGGCTCGTCAACTATTCGCGACCCGACTGCTATGATGACTCTCTATGACCGACACCGTACTCATCGTGGACGACGAGGAATCCGTCCGCCGGACGTTTCAGGAGTGGCTCACGTCCGCGATGCCGGAGGCGCAGGTCTTCGCCGTCGCGGATTCGGAATCGGCGCTGAAGGTCGCGAACGAACACGCCGTCGATCTCGCCGTGCTCGACTGGAACCTCGGCTCCGGCAGCGACGGCTTGCGCCTCCTCGAAGACTTGGTGGAGTTCCGGCCGGACGTGGTCGCCATCCTCGTCACCGGGTTCGCACATCAGGCCACGCCGCTTGACGCGCTGCGCATGGGCGTGCGCGATTACATCGACAAGAACCAGGACTTGAACCGCGACACGTTCGTCGCGGCCGTGCGCCGGCAACTCGACCGCATTCACCCCGCGAAGCAGCAGCGCGAACTGAACCGGCGGCTCGCGGCGTTCCGCGAAGCGGTCGAGAAGGTGCTGCCGATCGTGCAAACGTCGGCCGCGTTCAACGACCCGGTGCCGCTGCCCGCCGCTGTGAAATCGCTGCTCAGGTTCGTGATCCGCGGCACGCGCGCCGCCGACGGCGCGCTGATCGTGCGCCACACCGCGGCCGACGGCACCCAATCCACCACCGCCTACGGCTCCGACGGCTTGGTGCTGCCGGCGCCGCTGGTCGCGTTCGGCAACTCGCTCGCGGCGAGCGTCATCAGTTTTCAGGAGCCGGTCGCGCTGAACGACTTCGACCCGAAGGCACTTGGGCCGATGCAGTTGTTGCCGTTCGAGGCGAACCGGTCGTGCATCCTCGCGGCGCCCCTTCGCGTCGCGTCGGACACGGTGGTGGTCGTGGAGTTGTTCGACAAGGCTTCGCCCGGCTTCACCGACGACGACAAGCGGCTGATCGCGTCCGCGGCCGAAGTCGGCACGGACCTACTCCGGCAGGCGGTCGCGGAGCGGCAGACGCACCAACTGCTGTTCGACGCGGTGGACGCGGCGCTTCACGCGACGGCGCACCTGACCGACATGCCGAGTGCATCGGACACGGCACCGCCGCCTTCGGTGATGGCACGCTTGAAGGAAGGACTGGCCGCGGACTCCAACGCGACCGCGCCACCGGACACCACGCTGCGCTTGGTCGAAGCGGTCCGGGCGCTGGCGGTGCGGCACGGCCCGAGTGCCGTGGAACACTGCGTCAAGGTGGTGAACGATCTGCGCAAGTTGCTGGACGAGATGACGGGCACGGCATGACGAGTCCTCTCCCGAATCCGACGGTGTTCGACGACATCTTCGCGCGGCTGACGCCGGACAGCATCTTCACCGACGCGCGCGCGACCGGCGACGGTATCGCCGTCGCCGTGATCGACTCCGGCGTGGAGCGCGCCGTCCTCGAAGAGAAGTTCCGCACCGCGGGCACGCCGATTCAGCACATCGAAGGCGCGATCTTCCGGCCGACCGGGCCGCCGCTGCCGTACACCGGGCACCAGTCCAGCCCGCACGGCACGACGGTCGCGGACATCGTGTTGACGATGGCGCCGCGCGTGAAGTTGTACAGCGCCGACGTGTTCGGCCCGACCGGGTCGTGCGAAGTCGAAACGGTGATCGCCGCTTTACATCACGCCATCGACGTGTGGAACGTGAAGGTGATTAACCTGTCGCTCGGCGTGCCCGAACACAAGTTGCAACAAGTCCCGCGGCGGCAGCAGTTGCAGCGCGCGATCGAGGAAGCGTACTTCCGCGACGTGCTGGTGTTCGCGGCGGCGCACAACGAGCACCCGCTGACGCGTAGCTACCCGGCGGCGTTCGCCCCACCTCTCATCTCGGTCGATAAGGGCTTGTTCGACGACCCGTTGCACTTCGCGTACAAGCTGACCGAACAGGTGGAGTTCCAGGCGCACAGCCGCGGGTACTTCGGCCCGTTCGCGCGCGAACCGGCGACGAGCTGGGCGACGCCGCACCTGGCCGGGATCGCGGCCCGCATCCTGTCGCTGAAGCCGGACCTGAAGCCGTTCGAGATCAAGACGATTCTGTACTGGCTGTTCCGCAGCGGCAACGCGCGCGTCTGAACTTTTCCTTTCAGGATTGACCACGGCGGAACCGATGCTAGAATGCCGGTGGGTCGCGAAGGTGATCCATGCGAGTTGATCTCTTGCCCCGTCCGGCCAGCCATAAGGCCCCGGCGGGGTTTTTTCATGCCTACTGCTCCTCTGCCCGTTCCTTCGACACCTGCCGCTATCAAGCCGCGCGCGTACGTCTTCTTCGACGGTCAGAACTTGTTTCACGATGCGGAACGAGAGTTCGGCATCTCGTATCCAGATTTTGACCCGCTTCGGTTGGCAACTCTCGTCTGCGATCGGCGCGGGTGGGATCTCCGTCACATTCGCTTCTACACCGGCGTGCCGAGCGAACAGCAGAACCGAACGTGGTCGGTGTTCTGGGCGAATAAAGGCGCGGCGATGAAGCGACTGGGTGTCGAGGTCGTGACCCGGAAGCTGAACTACAAGACCATTTCGATCAAGCTTTACGATCAGGTCAAAATCTACCTGCCCGACGGTAGCGAGTACCCCGGACGGCTCCACTTCGACAACCTCGCGGAAGCGCCGGAAGGCGTGATCCTCGAAGCGACCACGTTCACCGAGAAGGGGATCGATGTCCGGCTCGCGGTCGATATGATTCGCTTCTTCCGCGAAGGGCTGTACGATGTGGCGCTTGTCTTCTCGCGCGACAAGGATTTGGCGGAAGCGGTCGAAGAGGTCAAGCGGCTCGCGGGCGACCCGAAGACCGTGACTATCGCCAGCGCATTTCCTTCGAACGATGCGGGTGGCCGCGGCATCCCTGGGACGATTCACATACCGATCTCACAGGCCGACTACGATGCCTGTCGCGATCCTCGAAACTACTTCCCCCGGTCGTAGCGCCGTTGGTACACTTGGGACTCGCACACCAGCATACCCGGAGGATGCCGTGAACCCAACCCGACGCGATCTTCTCGCCGCGACTCTCGCTCTCACAGCATCAGGGGGCTTACGCCCCCCGCTCGCCAGTGCAGCAGAAGAAAGGAAACTCACGCTCGCGACGTTCGACACGGAAGTAACGATTCCCATCGGCCACCCGTGCATGGGCGGCGGGATCGCGCCCGCGAAGGAGATCGTTGACCCGCTGCTGGCGCACGGGTTCGTCCTTCGCGGTGCCGGCAAGCCGGTGGTGTTCGTCGCGCTCGACTGGTGCGAAATCCGCAACGGCGCGTATGAGTTGTTCCGCGACAAGATCGCGAAGGCCGTGGACACAGACCCAGTTCGCGTGATGCTCTGCGCGCTCCATCAGCACGATGCCCCCATCATGGATGTCGAGGCGCAACAGCTTCTGGAGAAGCACAAGGCGAAGGGCGCGATCTGCGACCTCGCGTTCTTGGAGAAGGCGGTGTCGCGCGTCGCGGACGCGGCGAAGGCGTGCTTGAAGGAGGTCAAGCCGGTCACGCACATCGGGACCGGTGAGGCGAAGGTGGAGAAGGTCGCGTCGAACCGACGGTATGTCGATGACGCCGGCAAGGTTTTCTACAACCGCATGTCGGCGAGCCGCGACCCGAAGATTCGCGCGGGCGAAGAAGGCACCATCGACGCGATACTGAAGACGCTCAGCTTCTGGAACGGCGACACCGCGTTGTGCGGGCTGTCGGCATACGCGACGCACCCGATGAGCTACTACGGGCGGGGCGGCGTGACTGCGGACTTCGTCGGACTCGCTCGCAAGCGGCGTCAAGCCGACACGAAGGGCGTGACGCAGATGTACGCGAGCGGGTGCAGCGGCAACGTGACCGCGGGCAAGTACAACGACGGCGACCCCGCCAACCGCGAAGTGCTCGCGGACCGCATTCACACCGCGATGAGCGCCGCGTGGAAGGCCACCAAGAAGACTCCCGTGAAGGACGTGAGTTTCCGTTCGGTGCCGCTGACGCTGGAAGCGCGCACGTCGGATGGCTTCTCCGAAGAGGCGCTCACGAAGAAGCTGAAGGACGATCCCAAACCGTTCGGGCAGTGCCTCGCGGCGCTCGGCCTCAGTTGGAAGAAGCGGTGCGACGCGGGCAAGCCCATCGACCTTCCGGTACTCGACTTCGGCGGCGCGGCGTTCGCGCTGCTTCCGGCCGAGAGCTACGTCGAGTATCAACTCCTCGCGCAGAAGGCGCGGCCCGACGCGTTCGTGCTGGTCGCGGGGTACGGCGAGTGCGGGCCGGGCTACATCCCCATCGAGCGCGCGTGGAAAGAGAACGACGGAAATCTCAGCGACTGGTGTTGGGTGAACCCCGGCAGCGAGAAGCGCATGACCGAGGCGATTGAGAAGGCACTGAAGAAATGAGGCCGGCGCGGAGCGCAAGATAAATCCGCGCGACTCACGGAACTCTCACGGGGCACGTGTGTCTAATCAGCTACCGGGGCTGGCACGCGGTTGTGCCCGACACCCCGGCCACCTCCCAAGTCTGGAGCCGCTCATGGTTCGCGCTCTCGTGTTCGCCGGCGCCGTCGCCGCTGTCGCCATGCTGGTCAGTTCGTCCGATGTCTCCGCCGCCGCCGCCGCGCAGAAGGCCCAGATGGTGAAGGGCACCGTCAAGTCGGCTGACTCCAAGAACCTGATCCTCATCATCAACCAGAAGCTCAAGGATCAGGTCGTGGACCGCGAGCTTAGCATCAAGCCGGACACCGAGTTCAGCGTGACCGACGCCGACGGCAAGGTGTTCAACGTGGTCGGCAAGGAGGGGCTGCAACTGCTCGTGGCCGGCGCCGAAGTGCAGGTGAAGTGCGATAAGGACGTGAACGTGCTGAAGGTCACGGCGAAGCTGAAGAAGTGATTGGGCGAACCCCGCCCGCAAGGGCGGGGGTGGTTAGAACACAGTAATCAATACTCCAGTCCTTGCGTCACCCCCGCCCTTGCGGGCGGGGTTCGCCAATCAAGCCACCACCACCGGTGGCTTGCGGTCCTCCGGCACGTCGGCGCGGCGGATCAGCGTGTACACCATCCACGGCACATTTCCGATCCCGAACAGCACGAAGTGCAGGTTCGCCGTCACCGGGTTCTCCACCGACCAGCCGAAGTGAACCTCCGGCACGCCGCCGGTCTTCGCCAGGTCCAGCGCGGCCGCCGCGATCGCGTGCGCGATCGAGCAGCATCGCGTGATGTGAACCACCACGCGCCCGTCTTCGCGGGCGATCCGGATGAGCGGGCGCTGGTTGAAGTCGCTCGGGTCCGCGATCTCCGCCAGCACGAAGATGACCGGCAGCGTGCCCGGAATACGGTGCCGCGTGCGCACTTCAATTTCCCGCGCGCGCAGGTCGTGCGAGCCGGGGCGCAGCGGGAACAGGATGGGCAGGTCGGCCGCGGTCAGGCGCGCCCACTCGTGTTCGCTCACCTTGTCCGCGAACTCGAACGACTCGAACCGCGACTCCGTGCTGCGCCACGCCCGGCTGACGACCGACATCGCCACCACCAGCGCGACGAACGCGCCCGCGACCACCGCGCCGACCGGGCGCATCCACGCGACCGAGATCGCGCACGCGGTGAATGTTGCCAGCGCGAGCAGGAACAGCGGCGGCACGCGGAACGCCTTCGCCAAGTTCCGCGCGGTGCGGCGCTGGTACACATCCACGGTGGCCGCGAGTGCCGCGAACGCGAACAGCGCGAGAACCGCGGTCAGGTACGCGGCGCGGTGCGCGTCCACGTCGGCGCCGTAGTACGTGATGAGCGCGAACTTCAACCCCAGGAACAGGTACGCGAGCAGGCCGAGCTTCACGGACCACGAGAACTCCATGCCGAGCCGGTTCAGGTACGGCGGAATCCACGTCGCGAGCGTGAGCGCGAAGCTCAACCCCGCGAGCGCAAGGATCGCGACCGTGGCGACATCGTAGGCGGTGCCGAACGCCAGTCCGAACGTGGGGTTCATCGCGGTCGAAGGTTGCCCGTCGGGCAGCCCGCCGCCGTGCGCGAGGTACGCGAGCGACCGGTACTTCGCCTGCCCGTTCACCTGCGCGGCCGGCGGAATGAGGATCGTCGTGACGAGCGTGGACGTGAGCAGATACGCCGACATCGTGACCGCCGCGAGCGCGAGAAGCAGGCGCGTGTTGCGGATCACGCCGCGCGGCTTCTCCGGGTCGTCGCCCTTTTTCCCGCGCACGAGTGGCATCGCCATCAGCGTGAGTTCAAACCCGCTCAGGCCGAGGCAGAGCGCCGGCAGCAGCGGAATGCACGCGCCGAGCAGCGCGCCCCAGTCGCCCGACGGCTTCGCTTCGACGCCGGGCTTCCAGTTGCCCGCCCACACGTCTTTCCACCACTGCTCCACCAACTGCGGGTGTTCCACAAGGTACGCGGCGCCGCTGCCGACCACGACGAGCGTCATCGCGAGATAGAACAGCACGGTCAGCACCGCGAGGCGCACGAAGTTTCGCGTGTAGCCGCGGAAGAACACCAACCCCGCGACCGTGCTCAGCACGAGGATGACGAGCGACACGACCGTCTGCCGGTGCCACAGCCCTTCGCTTCGCGCCTTCGCCCAGTCGGGCAGTTCGCGGCGCAGCGCTTCGCCCTGAATCGTGGCCGCGTCGAGCGACTGCTGCCATCCTGGGTGCGGATTAAAGGTCAAATGTTCGGCCGCGGTCGCGGCGGAGAAGGTTCGTGTGAACACGAGGTCCACCGCGCCGAACGCGAGCACCACGAGCAGGAGCAGCTTCCCGAACCAACCGGAGATGACGCGCTCCAGGAGCGCGGTAGACCCGCCGCCGTGCGGCGACCGGCCCGCGATGTAGCAGTACACCGGCAGCGCGAAGCCGAGCGTCACGCACGCGATCAGCACCGTGACGAGCGGCGCGAGTTTGCCCGCCGCGCCGAACGCGATGGACGGTTGGTACGCGAGCGTGCTGAGGTAGTCGAGACCGATGACGCACAGCACCCACGGCCACGCGGCGCGGAAGGGCGTCATTCCAGCCGCTGGTGGCTTCGCGTCCGTGTTTGTTGGGGGAGAACCAGAAGTGGCCTCCCCCGTGGTAGGGAGCGGGTCGGAGCTACTAGGAGGCTCCGTGGCGTCGCCGGACTTGATTTCAGAGGCGGGCATGGTGGGCATCTCCAGACGGCCAAGGGCTTCGACCGACTTGGACGCTATCTTACGCGATGCGAATGGCGAAATGCACGGATTCGCGGAACTGGTGATGACGATAAAAGTTGCCCGGCCGCTTTGGGCGGGCGTCAGGTGCCGCGATCGGTTAGGCGTCTGGCTCTGCCGCGTCGCTCGCCGCTCGACGTACCCGGTGGCGACCCGGTTCGACCACCACGAAAACGCTCAGTAACTCGGCCTCGCCGTACAACCCCAGCACCCGGCCTAACTCGGCGTGGACCGCCTGCAACGTCGAGGGCAGCACGCGCAGGTACAAGACTCCGGTGCCCAGCGCCTGCACGACCACCAGCCCACCGAAATCGCGGTCGCGGGTGACGAACACCCGCCCCCTCCTCCCGCGCTACACGCAGCAGTTCGGCGTCCACGGCTTGCGACAACCCTCGGTCGGCGGCCGTGGCAACGTCGTGGCCCAAGTTGCGCAGGAACTTCACGGGGTTCTACGCCTGGCTCGCCCGCAAGGCCAGTGACGCCGAGGTTCGACGCGAGGAACTGACCGAAGAGGTGAAGGAGATCCACGCCGAGGCGAAGGGACGCTATGGCAGCCCGCGCATCCACGCCGAGTTGGTGGGCCGAGGACACGAGTGCGGCGTGAACTTCGTGGCGAAGGTGATGCAGGAGGCCGGGATCGCCGCGAAGACGAAGCGTAAGTTCCGGCAGACGACGGACTCGAACCACACGCTTCCGGTGGCCGAGAACGTGCTGGATCGGGACTTCAACCCGGAAGTGCCGAACGCTACGTGGGTCCCGCTTCGATCTGCACGTCCTTACCGAATCGCTCGCGCAGCCGTCGCCGGCCGTCCGGCCCGATGAGGTTGCTATTCAGATTCAGGTTGCTCAAGTTGGACGCGTGCGGGGACTCGGCCAACGCAACCGCACCCGTATTGGTGATGCGATTGTCACTCAGATCAAGCATCCGAAACGCCGCCTGCTGCCAGTTGGCAAGCAGAATGGCGCCTGCGTCACTCACACTTCCTGAATGCAGGTCGAGGTGGTGGAGGCGAGTCAGAAAGCCGCCCACCAATCCCTTTACGAACCCGTCGGTCGCGTCGTAGGTGCTGATCTCCGTGATACAAGCTGCATTCGCCCATCGCGCAACTTCGGTGATGCGCGCGGTCGCTTTTTCGGTCGGCAGAAAGCCTTGATCGATCTTCACGTCGTTCAACGGCTCGATATCGGAATCGTGCGTAGCCAATGCGCACGCCGACTGTAGTGAAATCGCGATATCACGCGGGAAGCCGCGAGCGAACTTGACTTGCCTCCGCGAGTATGCCCAGGGGAAACTCCGTTCGGTGGGTTGCAGGATGTCGTAAAGCGGTTGGAGCCACCGCTCGCCGTGGCGCGCGATGAGCCGCTTTTCGCGCTTCGTAAGGGTGCGATCGTTCGGGTCCGAACACAGCGCGGACGGCGAGAACATGCCGGTCTGTTCGATCTGCACGCGGATGAACTCGGCTCGCGCCTCGTCGCCGTTCTCTTCCAGCCAGTCGGCGTAGACCAGGCGCACGGTGTCGTCGTCCGGGTTCGCCCGGATCGCGGCCCAGAACGCGCGCTGCTCGGCGGTCGGCATCGAGAACTCGGTCATGCGGTGGTGAGGATGTGCGCGAGGATGCCCATGATGCGGTTCACCTCGGCCACGAAGTATTCGCGGCCGTCGGGCGTCACGGTTGTGCCAACGAGGCGCAGAAACCTCCACGCCGCGCCGGTGGTCACGACGCCGTGGATGGCGGGCACTTGCGCCCCGGTGTGGGCGTTGAACTCGCGGGCCGCGACCATCGCGGCGATGCACTGGCCCAAGCCGGTCCGCAGGTTGTCGTTCTTCGCTTCCGCGATGGCGATGACCGGCGCCGTCAGCGCCAACTGGCTCCGAACCTCACCCGCTCCGCGAACTCGGCGGTCAGTTCCAGTGGCGCGACGCCGCCGAACAGGTCGTCTTCGGCGAGCGTCAGACCGAGTGATGTCTGCACTTCGGGGAAGCTGAAGTCTCGAAACTCCATGGACATCTCCGCCAAGAAATCCGACCGGTGCCGCGTGTTCAACCGCCATCATATCGCGGTTCGGCAGGCTCACGGCAGCTTCTTCACCCGGATGTCCTTGAAGTACCACACGCTCTTGGCGTCGTGGGCCTGGAGCGCGATGCCGCCGCCGTCGGCCGCGAACAGTCGCCCGGCGCGCTCCTTCGGCCGCACCGCGTCCGCCGGTTCGGTGTAGTCCACCACTTCCTTCCCATCCAACGCGATCGTGACGCGCTTGTCCTTCACCACGACACGCACGACCATTTTACAGTTTGAACAGCGCCTTCGCGTTGTCGTGGAACACCGCCTGGTGCAACTCTTCCGGGAACATCTGGCGGATGAAGTCGCGGTACACGCGCATCGGGGCCAGCGGCCAGTCGGTGCCGTACAGGAACTTGCCCGGTTGTTCGGTGAACTCGATCCCCTGCTTGATCCGCTCCACCGTCCGCCGCAACACCCCGCGCGCGGTCAGTT
>CANLGS010000058.1 GCA_947490035.1 Gemmataceae bacterium | reverse complement strand
TCGCCCGGATGAAGAACTCGACGATCGCGCCCATGCGGGTCGGTGGCGGCTGTCGATCCATGAGATTAGCCTCCGCTCGGGCCGTGTGGCCTTCGATGTACCCAATACGTCGCGCCCGCGGAACGAACTTCCGGTCCCGGCGGCAGCGGGGCCGGTCGCGACACCTTACCGAAACGCGCTAATTCGCGATGACCGGCGTCTCCGCCTGGGTCGCGCGGAGCGCCGCCGCGGTGGCCCGCAACAGTTCCCGCCCCGGCACGGCGCCGGCGGCCAGGTGAATGGTGATCGCGTTCTCGGCGGTCTCCACGCGCTCCACACCCCGAACGGCGAGCAACCGCGGGACCAGCGCCGACCCGGACCCGTTGAGCGCGCGATCCAGGCGTCCGGGGAAGGTCAGCACGAGGCGATCCGGTCCGACCTCGACCGGTCGCGACGGTCGGACCGGATCGACCGCGGCCGAAAGGCCGGCAGGCTCGGCCGGCGCCGGAAGCTCGGCGAGTTCCGGTTGTTGAACGATCGGCGGGGGAAGTTCCCCGCGTTCCGTTTCCTGGGCCACGGGTTGGGGGGCGGTCGGAGGCGAAAGAAGGTCCGCGCGTCCGGTTTCTTGGGGCGCGGGGGACTCGGCAGCCGGTGCCACCGGGCCGGCCGCGAGCGACGCGGGCGCGGCGAACTGCCCAGTGACCTCTTGGGGCTGTTCGGCCGCCGAGAAGACCGCGGCGATGAGCCCGATTTTCAGCGCGTCAACCGTTTGCTCGATTGCGACGGCCTGTTCGACCAGCTCCTTCTCCACCGCCACGACCGTTTGCTCGATCGCCTCGACCTGTTCTTCGAGGTTCACCTCTTCCAGCGCTTCGGCGCCGAGTTGGAGGGCCTCCCGGAAGTCGCCCATGGCAAGAAAGATCTGCCCCAAACCGAACACGATCATGCCGTGGTGGGTCCCGAACTGGTGCCTCCCCTCCTTGATGCTGGCCACGATCTCGGCGATCGCGCTGGCGGCGATGCAAAACCCGATGACCAGTTGGCAGATCGGGTGACCCACGACCTTCCGAACCAGCGTCAAGAACTCGCCGGCGTAGTGGAGGATCGGGTTTGACTGGTAGCTCATGACGTTGGCCCTGAACGGGTGGAATCGGAAACGGGTGGAATCGGACCGCGGTATTCTCTGGTAGCCCAACATAGCGCGCGTTCGGTCCCGAACGAAACGGCTTCCGGCTCGCCCGGCGGGCGCTGGGGCTACGTCACGCCGGTGCTTGGGGTCCGCGGTCGACGGTCGGGAGCAGCAGCAGGACCGTCAGACCCAGTAGCCCGAAGAGCAGGCCCAGCGGCATCAGGACCGGGTCGCCGGCCACGAGCACCAGTGTGAACGCGGTCACCACCAGCGCCGACACGATAGCGATCCGCTTGGTTCGGCGGCTGATTACCCGGTGTTGCTCCCAGTCCGTCAGCATCGGGCCGAACACCCGCGACCGCTTGAGCCGGGCGTGCAGGGCCGGTGAGGAGCGGACCGCGCAGTAACTGGACAGCAGAACGAACGGCACGGTCGGGATGCCCGGGGTGAGAAGCCCCACCCAGGCCATTCCGAGCGACCCGACGGCCAGAACTCCGTACACCCCGCGGACGATCCGGCCGCGCTCCGGAGCGGGCGGCTCCAGACAGACCTCGGGGGAGCCGGCCGCGGCCCAGTCCGAGCGGCGGGCCGCGACGAACCGCTCGCCCACCGGGAAGTGGAACCGACCGGTCGCTGGCCCCTCGATCCACGGTTCCGGGTTCCGCAGGCTGGTGGCGACGAGCCGGACGGTCGCGGCCACGTTCGTGGCGCCGGGGTTCAGAAAAAGCGTGGCGCGGCCCAGTCGGTCCACCTCGACCGCGGCCACGTCCGGGACGTGAAGGGCGCGGTTGAGGAACCGGAGGCACAGGTCTTCGGCCCCCACCGCGAACATTTCGTGGTGTTCGATCACGATCTCCCCCGGTCGGACGGTCACCTGAGGCGCCGAGAACGGGCGGAACGCGGGAGCGGGCTGGACCATTGGTCGTCCTCGTCGGGCGGTTACCGGGTCGGGGTCGGGAGGTGGAACACGCCGATTGCCAGAAGCACGTACAGGGCGATCAGGAACACGCCTTCCATCCAGTTCGTCTCCCCGTCGGTCAGCAGGCCGCGGATCCCCAGCACGGTCATCACCAGGGCCGTCGCCGCGAACGGGGCGAACACGAGGTCCATGCTCCCGCCCGCGAAGTAGCTGATGAACACCAGCAGCGGGGCGACGAACACGACCATCTGGGTACACGACTGGAGGGTAACGGTGAACGCGAGCTCCATGTTCCCCTTCCGGGCGAACGAGACCACGTTGAGCGTTTCCGGCAGGTTGCCTGCGGCGGCCAGGAGGAACATGCCGGCGAACACGTCCGACAGGCCCATCAACTTGGCCGCCGGTGTGAGGGCCGCTGTCAGCACGTCGCTCACCCCCGCGATCCCCACCGCGGCCAGGGCCAGAACGATCAGCGCCCGCGCGACGCCCCACCGCGAACCCGAGTCGACCGTCTGCTCGTGCCCCTCCTTGGCCGTTCCCAGGTACTGTCTATGGGTGATGAGTGAGAACACCAGGCTCAGCAGGTAGGTGACCAGCAGCACGCCGGCGATCTCCCGGCTGATCTCCTTGTCGGACGCGTTGTTGTGGGTCAGGTTGAACAGGAGCGGGACCAGCATCGCGGCCACGCCGAGGAACAGCAGGTTCCCGGACATCCCGGCCGCGAGCGTGTTGAACTTCAGGCTGGGGCGCCGGAACCCGCCGAGGAACATGGCGATCCCGAGCGACAGCAGCAGGTTGCCGATCACCGCACCGACGATGGCGCCCTTGACCATCGCGTCCAGCCCCTTCTGAAGGGCGGTGACGCTGATGATGATCTCCGGCAGGTTCCCGAGGGTCGAGTTCAGCATCGCCCCGATCGTCGGGCCGAACGCCGCGGCGAGGGACTCGGTCGCCTTCTCGAGTAGCGACGCGAGCGGGATCAGGCAGGCCGCGGCCGCGAGGAAGGTCAGTAACGGCGGGGCGTCCGCGTGCTCGAGGTACAGGGTCAGAGGGATGAACACCACCATCAGGACGTTGTTTCGGCTCAACAGCCCGCCGCCCGGTTCGGCGTCGGGGGCCTTCGCGGGTGCCGGCTCTTCGGGTTTGGGCGCGTCCGGCACAACCTCCGGGGGCGGCACGGGCGCGGTGGCTACCGGGGCGGCGGGCGGCACGGGTGCGACGGCGGCGGGCGAAACGGCCCGGAAGCTGTCGGCAATCGCCCGGAGTTGTTCGGGGGTCGGGGGGATGTTGGCGCTCAAAACGATGCTCGCCCCCTGTCCGCGCCGGATCTCGACCGCCTGGATACCAGGGATGGCCGTGAGCAGAGAAACGATTCGGAGTTCGGTCGGGTCGGTCGCGTCGGTGAACATGCCGGGTACGGTAATGGTCACGCGGCCGGCCTCGGACACAACGACGGGAGCGGGCCGATCGGACGGGCCGGAAACGGTGTTGGCCATCGGAGCACCTCAGTGAGTGCGGGGCCGGCGGTCCGGCCACCGGGGTTGGTATCGGAACAACCGGGGTTGCGAGTGAGTGCCGGGCGGGGGCGAACCCCCGCCCGTGCGGAACAGGACGGCGCGAGATCAGGATACCAGGACGCTGCTCAGGAACACGAGCCCGAGCACCCAGCCGATCGCGAACGTGAACCCGTAAACGACGCCTTCGGTCACCAGATTGCAGTAACGACGGAGCATGAGACACCTTTCCGGGCCGCGCCCGGGTTAAGAGCTAGTTTGAGACGGACCCGGCGGAACCGCCGGTCGGGGCTTTCGGCCCCAGTGACCCGGGGAACCGCTTCTCCAGGTCGAGCAGGTACTGTTTCAGTTGCAAGATGCTGGCCCGGTGGGACTTCGGGAACCGCCGCTTGGCGTACCGCTCCACCCGGCCGAATACGGACGGCCACAGAACCGTTGCGCCGGCCAGGACCACGGGCGTCCCCGGACCGGGCAGCACGATCCCAATGACCCCCGCGACAATTAGCAGCGCGCCCACTTCGGGGGGCAACTTGCCGATGAGTTCCTCATCCGCCGGCCGTTCGTGGGGCGCGCCGGCTTCTGGCGGCACGTGGAGCCGCGGGCCGTGGGGGCCGTTGAACCGATGATCGGACATCGCTGTGACTCTTGAGAAGTCGGACGCCGGTCGTTCTCACCCTTGCTTGACCCCAGCACTCACGACAGCACGCCGGCCGAGTTCGGGGTCTCCGCGCCTGTATGGTGGGGGTTCGGTTCCGGTCCCGTGTGCCCGTTCGCGAGGCCGCCCCCGCGATACCCCCAACCTTCGGCCCCCCTCGCCCGCGCGGCGGGCGGGGCGCGGACGTCTGGCGTCGACAGGGACGGTCGATCCAGCCCCGCTCCGACCCGCAGGAGAGCCGGGGCGTGGGGTTCCGGGCTGACCCGACGGTGCGCCCACGAGTACGCGGCCAGGGTTCCGAAGTTGCTCAGCGCCACCGAGACCAGGGGCACCCCGAATGCGAACCCGGCGGCCACGCACGCCGCGTTCGGCCCCCAACTCAGCCCGTAAGTCATCGCCCGGCGGAACCGGCCCCGGCGGGCCTCGGGCCACAGTTCGGGCAGCGCGTCCCAGGTCCCGCTGAGCAGGACGAGGTCGCCTGTGGCGGGGTGCTCGAGCCCGGCGAAGTTGACGCTCACCTCAGCCGAACACGCGGCGTGCGGGTACGCCCGCGGGTCGCCAACGAACACGATCCGGCGGCCCGTTTCGCCCCACTGCTCGAGTTGGGTTCCGAGCTCCTCGTCGGGCACGTCCGGCATGACGAAGTCGGCCCCGGCCCGGAGCAGTTCCCGCCGGTCCCCGCCGACGAACCCCACGGCGACCCGCCGGTGCCGCTTGAGCGCGGACACCAGCTCCGCGGCCGCTGGTTCGTCGGCCGGGGTGATCCCGATGCGGCCGACGATCGTCCCGTCGCAGGTGACGGTCAGCGCGTGGTACCCCGGCGCGCCGGGGGCGTACTCCACGCGGACCGTGCTGTGCCCGTCCCAGAAGGTGACTCCGTGATCGAACGCGATCGGCACAGCGCCCAAATCGGTGGCACGGTCCACGGCCCGGATGGCGCCCGCCACCTCGTCGCCGAAGTACCGCCCGGTACGGGCGATCAGCGCGACCAGGGTCGCCGACGTCCACGACCCGTAACAGTCGATCTGGTGAACCACCGACCGGGAGCGCGGAGCGCACCCCGCCGCGATGAGGACGACGTGCGCCGAGCCCAACCGGCCCAGGGCCTCGGGCCTGCGCACCAAGACCCCGCCTTGCAGGTGCGTTCCGATGATCCGGATCCGCTCGAAGGAGTCGGCTGTCCCGATCCCGCTCGCGTAATCCGGACGCAGGACGGCCAGCGCGGTTCCCAGCCCGCCGACCGCCAGCCCGGCCCCGGCCAGCGCGAACGCCGGCACCACCATCGTCGCCGCGGCCCGCTCGGAGCGGGCGGTGTACGCTTTCGGGTGCGCGCCCGCGTGCAACGCGCCTTCGAGTTCCCGGAGCAAGCCCGCGGCCCGCGTCTCCGCTCCCGTGGCCGTCGGGCGTACGACGACCCCGCCGTCGAGAATCGTTGAGCCAGCGAGGAGCCGGTCACCGAACGCCCGCCGGACGATCCCCGTCCGCCCGGTCAGTGCCCGCTCGTCCACGGCAGCCGCGCCGCCACACACCTCACCGTCAACTGGAACCCGGTCGCCGCTCGCGAGCCGAACGAGCGCCCCGTCGGTGCTCGCGGGGCGCCCGGCCAGCTGCGCGGGCAGGCGCTCGGGTTCCTGCTCCGGTGCGGGGACCGCCAGTGATTCGAGCAACCGGCCTCGAGCGGCGGTGCGGTCCCACTCGTGTTTGAGCCGCCAGAAGTGGATCAGCCAAAGCATCGCCGAGGCCGCGAAGAAGCTCCCGTTGATGATGCTCAGGGTGGTGATCGCGGTCCCCAGCCCGTCGAGCCGCGGGCGCAGGGTGAGCAACTCCTTGGACCCGTTCACCAGCGACCGCCAGTTGGCCGCGACGAACACCGCGCCCGCCGCCGGCATCAGCGCGGGGGCCGCGAACTCGGCGACCGTTGCTGCCCCGAGGCTGGCGGTGTGCGGAACCAGGGCGGCGACGGTGGGTGCGGTCGGTCGGCGGGTCGGCTTGTGTACGGACCGGCCGGCGGCCCGCAGCAGGTCCGCTTTCGAGAGCCGTTGCGGATCGTAGTAGACCAGCACCGAACCCGTGCGGGACCGGGCTTCGACCTGCGTCACGCCGGGGAGCTGCCGCAACTCGGCTTCGATCGCACGCGCCAGGGTCGGGTCGCCCTTGACGTGCGGGTGCCGGACGCGGAGCCGGCCGGGGAGGTCGTGGATCAGTTCCAGGTCGGTCACCACGTCGGCGATGCGGTGGACCTGGAACTTGCCCTCTCGGGAGAGCGACTCGACGGCCTCCGGCGACAGGTCCCCAGCGCCCGGAGCGGCCACCGGCCGGCGCAGGTGGGCCGCGAGCTCGCCCGCGAGCCGGCGCGGATCGACCTTTCCGGGCTGGAAGCGGACGCGCGCGAGCCCGGCGTCGAGGTCCACTTCGACCGAATCGACTCTGGGCAGGGCCGAGGTTTCGCGGAGGAAGTGGGCGATGGGACCGGCCGCGGACCGGGAGAAGATGGCCGGACACGCGACCTCAATGGCGTCACTCAGCACCCGAACCCGGAGGCCGGACGGGGACGCGGGTCGGGGGTCGGGTCCGGCGGACATTAGTTGTTCGGCTCCCTGTCGGCCCGGCCCGTCACCGTCAGGGGCGGGCCGGTCAAATGTCGGCGTCGTCGCACAGTTTGTGGACGGCGGCGTGCGTGGTCGTCCGGGTCGTGTCCGTCACGAACTGCCGGGCGATCCACCCGTACTCGCAGTCCACGGTCATCTCGGCGAGCGTGAACCGGATCGTGAACACCACCATTTTGGCTTTCACGGTCATCACGGGGTCGGTCGGGTGCCAGGCCACGGTCATCCCAGGGGCGTTGCTGCCCAGACGCTCCAGGATCAGCTTGGAGAGGAGCGGCTTCTTCTCATCAGGCAAAGGCTGCTTCAGTTTGCGGGAGTAGACTCGTTCCTTGTACGCCATTGGCGGCGGCCTCCAGTTCGCGCTCCTCTTGTTCCTGTTGTTCCTGGGCGGCATCCTGCTCGCGGCGGAGCTGCCGGAGCGGGGCCATGCCGTTCGCCAGGGCGGCGATCGCCGCGACGTTGTTCGTGAGCACCGACGCCATAACCCCGAACCCGAGCGTGAACGCGCCCACGATGCACAGCGCGTTCGGTATCAGGATCAGCTTCCAGCTCCGCCGGACGTTCTCGTCCAGGGCCTGGGCGATGTCACGGAACTCGCACAACTTGCCCAAACTCTCTTCCATAAATACCACCTGGGCCGTATCGGTGGCGATCGAACTGGCTCCGCGGAGCGAAATCGAGACGTCCGCCTTCTTAAGGGCGATCGAATCGTTAATCCCGTCACCGACGAAACACACCTTCCGGCCCTGGGCCTGGAGCCGCTCCACATACGAGGCCTTGTCGGCGGGCAGCACCCCGGCGAAGTACTCGTCCATCCCGAGCTTGATCGCCAGCTTGCGCGTCGGGGCGTCGTGGTCGCCGGAGATGATGGCGATGTGCTTGATGCCCCGTTCCCGCAGCCCGGCGATGATGTCGGCCACCTCGGGCCGCTGCGACGCTTGCAACTCGATCGCCCCGCCCAAGTGGTCGTCCACCGCGACGAACACGAGCGTGTTCCCTTCGTGGTGCGCCCGATCCAGTACCGCCTGAACGTGCGGCGGGATGTCCACGCCTTCGAGCTTCATGTACCGCGCGCTTCCGACCCGGACGAGGTGCCCTTCGATCTCCGCGCTGATGCCGTAGCCCATCTTGTACTTGGTGTCCTCTATCGGCAGCATCGGCAGCCCGGTCTTCTCGAACTCCTGAACGATGGCCTTGGCGATCGGGTGGGCGAACCGGTTCTCGGCCGCCGCGGCCCACTGGAGGATCTTGTTCTCGGTGTACGCTTTACACGTGACGACCTGTCCGACCTCCGGGATCTCGCGGGTCAGGGTGCCGGTCTTGTCGAACAGCACGGTGTCGATCTCGGACATCTTCTCGAGCGCCCGCCCGTCCTTCACCAGGATGCCGCGGTTGGCGGCGAGGGCCAGCGAGGACAGCATGCCGAGCGGGGCCGCCATGCGGATGCCGGTGCCGAAGTCGCTGTTGAGGACCGCGACCGCCCCGCCCGTCCCGATGGTCGCCAGCGCGGCGCCGCCGATGGCAAGGGTCGGGATCACGGCCTTATCGGCCATCGCCTCGCCGCGGTGCTGGGCGCCGAGTTTGTAACCCGCCGTCTCGTTCAGAATGCGGGCGATCTTCGCCGACGCGGTCTCCGAACCGGCCTGCTCCACTCGCACCTGCATCCGACCTGCAACCAAGAGGGTCGAAGCGAACACCTTGTCCCCGACGCCCTTCTCGGCCGGGGTCGATTCGCCGGTCAGGGCGTGCTGGTCGATCGTCGCGATCCCCTCGTGAATCGTCCCGTCCACGGGCACCGTGTCGCCGGTGCCGACGACGATGATATCGTTGGCCTGGAGCTTCTCCAGCGGCGTCTCGATCTCCTGCCCGTCCTTCAGGAGCCACACGAACCGCGGCTGCTTGCCGAACGCGCTGAGAAGCATCTTCTTCGACCGGTCCTGGGTGTTCTTCACCAGCAGTCGGCCGAAGCTGAGGCACCACGTGAGCACTGCACCGGCGAAGATGGTGCCGGTCCCGAGGCACGCCGTGACCACGATGGCGTCGAGGACGTCCACCCCGAGCCGGCGCTCGCGGACCACCACGTCGTAGGCGGCCTTGTAGGTGCGGATCGAGTTGTAGAGGAGCAGGCCCGCGGCGGCCGGGAGCAGCACGGGGGCCGCGAACGCTCCCGCGATGGCGAGCGGAACGTTGAGGGTGTTCAGCGGTAGGTCGAGGTCGAGCGGGTCGTTCTTCTCGGGGATGGTGGCGCTCGCGAGCGCCGAGTCGAGGATGGTGAACACCTGATCGCGGCGGAGCTTGCGCGGGTTGTACTTGACGACGACCGTGCCGGTGGCGGAACTGGTGCCGTAGTTGTCCACCCCGAGTACGCCCATCAGTTCCCGCTCGATCGCCTGGCACACTTCCGCCTTCCGACGAAGGGCCGGGTGGCGGAGTCGGAGCCGGTCGGGCGTTTCGTGAATCAACTCCCAGCTCGTGAACACCCGACCCTGGCGGTAAAAGCGGCTCACGCCGTTGCGGTCCGGGAGGGCCGGGATGCCGTCGAGCGAGGAACTCGCCGGGCCGTTGGCCTCGTCCGGGCGGTGGGCGTGGCGCCCGGTCGGGTGCGAGTGGGTGCCGTTCGCCTGGGTGCGCCCGTCGAGCCAAACGAACCCGTTCACGTGTCCGTTACCGTTGGTGCTGTGGCCGTTCCGGGAGGCGCCCCCGCGCGCCGGGCGGCCCTTGCGGATGGCTGCCGCGATCGACCGGATCACCTGGTTGTAAGGCACCCGGAGGTGGGCGTACCGGATCTCGACCGCGTTCTCGGGGTCGGTGCCGCGCCCACGAACCAGTGCCACTCCGGTCACCCCGTCGGCGACGAGCACCTTTTGGATGAACTCGCGGCACACGCGCCCGTCCGGGTCGTGCAGCAGTTCCCGGCACGTGATCCGGATCTTGCCGTCTTCCACCCGCGACACGGTCAGACTCATTGGCTCCCTCAGACGCTTGGGGTGTACCTTCTACTGGCCACGCTCTTGTTGGGAGCGGGAGTACGCTGGGTCGCGAGGAACGGACGGGTGATCAGGCGCCGGCGGTGAGGGCCGGGGGTTCGGTCCCCTGAACCCGGTACGGGTCGTCGCTCACGCCGAGCATCGCCCGCATGTTCCCGGCCGATTGTTCGGCCATCGCGGTCGCGTCGCGCCCGCCGTCGGTCATGCCCCGGATCAGCGCGTTCTCCTTGGGTACGACCCGAGCCAGGAGGAGCGCAGGGAACACCAGGCCGTAGGACAGGCCGTAACCGGTGGTGTACACCAGTTTGGAAAGGAACCGGCCCGGCGCGCTCGCCACGGCCGAGAGGGTGGACGGGTTCTCGGTCCATGCGGGGTACTGATCCGCGGCGGCATCGAGTTCGTCAGCGACCGTGTCGAGGATGGTCAGTTTGGCGCCGTTGTCTTCGGGGCTCATGGGGTCTCTCCAGGTGGTCGATGTGGGGCGCGGGTCAGGCGGGTACCTTGCGGTCAGCGACCGTCGAGACCGCCCGTTTGGCGGCCGCCGCGCCGTCCTTGATCCCGTAGACCAGGACGTTTTCGGACGGAACCAGTTCGGCGATGAACACTGCGGGGAACACGACCGCGAACGACAGCGCGTAGCCGGTGGCGTGGACCGCCGCGTGCAGGTACGAGCCCAGTTTCGGTGCCAGGTTGGCGGCCGCGGCCTTGGCGTCCGACACCCCGGAACTGATCGCGAGCGAGGCGGTGCCGACGAACGACGTCCCCGCGGGTGCGTCGGTCGGTGAGGTCGGGGCCGCCCCCGCGATCTTCGAATCGACCATGGTGTTCACCGTGGAGTTAAGTCGTCACCGCGGATCCCGCCGGCGCCGAGGGTGCCGCGAGGAGTAGTTAACTAGAACCGGTTGGGGTAGTTACGCAACACTATAGCCGCGGGGGGGCGGGGAAGCTATCAGAACTTTGCCGCGCCTGCTACATTCTTGCTCCCATCGGAACAGGATGTGCCGCCCGTTTGGGTTGCGCCAGCGCCCCGCACAGGTCTTGAGCCGAATTTGATCACCGGAGGGGCATGCACGATGTGCGCTCGCTCCCAACCGTTCGGACCCGCATGATCGGAACCGGGCCGGGGCACGCGACGTGAATACGCGTTCGAACGCGTATTCACGTCGCGTCGAAGATGTGGATCAGTAGGCGGTGGAGATCCCGAACCGGTACGCCTGCTTCGGAACCGTCGTGGTGAGGCCGAGGTCGAAACTGACGTCGAGGGCGAGGCGCTTCGTCGGGTACCAAACCGCACCCCACCCGACCACGACGTCCTGCCGGTGACTCGAGCTTCCGGGCCACCCGGCGTACCCGTGGGTGAAGAAATCCACCCCCTTCAGCCCGTCGAATTCTTTTGAAAAGCTCCACTGAAAGCTTACGGTTCGCTCGTCTTCGGAGGTGTTTTCGGAAATCCTCGCGTGATCTTTTGATACAAGTTCGTTGGCAGATCCCAGAGTTTCAGAAGCCGCTTCTGCACCTTCGTCAACGGCGACAACAG
>CANLGS010000057.1 GCA_947490035.1 Gemmataceae bacterium | reverse complement strand
ACGCGCCGGCGCGCAACTCTGGCGGCGCTGCCTGGAGCATCGCGCCAGTAAACAAGGTGAGCAGGAGGGCAAGCAAGCAGCGCATGGGAGAGCCTCGAAAACGAGAGTGATGTTTAGCGTCGGACCCGCAGGGGCCGGTAACTTCAACGTCCCCATAGAGGCGAGTATGTCGGGCACCAGTTTACGCTTTTTTCGGAATGTTGCACGAAGCAAGGCGTGGGGCGCCACCATTGATGTGACGACCCACGAGGAGACACCATGCCACGCCTCACGCTTCGCACGCTCTTGGCCTACATCGACGACACGCTCGGCCCGGTCGAGACGCGGAGTCTCGGCCGCAAAGTTCTGGCGAGCGAGGACGCCCGCGAACTGGTCGAGCGGATCAAGAAGGTGACGCGGCGGCGCGGGCTGAAGACGCCCGTTTCCACGCACGCCGACGACGAGACCGCCGACCCGAACACGGTCGCGGAGTACCTCGACAACACGCTCGATTCGCCCACACTCAAGCAGGTCGAAGAGACGTGCCTGGGGTCGGACGTTCACCTCGCGGAGGTGGCCGCGTGCCACCAGATTCTGACCCTCGTGCTGACCGAACCGGTGCGCGTGCCGCCGCGGGCGCACCGGCGCATGTACGGCCTCCAACCGGCCCCGGCTGCGACGCCGGGGCGGCGCCCGAACAAGACGCTCCCGGTCGGCGGGGTGCGGCTCCCCGACCCGGCACAGGCCGAACACGACGAGGCCGACGCGGCGCTACTGCTCGGCATGAAACGCTACTCCGCCGCGACCCCCTGGGCCGCGCGGCTCGCGCTCATCGGTGTGGGCGTGGCGCTGGTCCTGTTCCTCGCCGGCGCCGTGTTCATGGCGCTGCCGCACCGCACGCTGCCCCCGCCCGAAACGACGCCGGGTAACTCGTTCGCGCAACTGCCGGCGCCCGAGGTCGTCGCGCCGCGGCCGAAGGAACCCGACCCTGTTGCGCCGAAGCCGAAAGACCCGGTCGTTGTCGCGCCGAAGCCGAAGGAACCGGACATCGCCACGGCCCTTGCGATGGCGTCCGCGGTGATTGGCGAGATCGCCGCGACCAAACCTGTCGATCCCGGTCCCGCGCTCGCCGACCCGGTCGCGGCGCCCGACCCGAAGGTTCGCGAGATCGGCCGCGTCGAGACCCACCCCACGCTCGTCGTCACCCAGCTCGACCCGGAGCGGCCCGGCGTGTGGTCGCGCATCCGGCTCAAGCCCGAAGACGACGAACCGGTGCGCTCCAACCTCCCGGTCATGGCGCTGCCGGGCTACAAGGCGAACCTGACGCTGTACGGCGACGCCAACCGGAACGTGCAAGTGGTGCTGTGGGGCAACGTGCCCGAGCAACTACCGTATCGCGTGTTCGAGTCGCGTGTGAAGTTCCATCCGCCGCCGACCGGGTTCGACGCCGACCTCACGCTCCTCGGCGGCCGCATTTACCTGAAGAGCAAGAAGACGGAGGGCGACAAGAAGCCGGCCGACCGCAAGGTGCGAGTCCGCGTCGCGGGCGAAGTGTGGGACATCACTCTGCCGGACGAGAAGGCGGAGGTGCTGGTCGAACTGGTGTCGTGGTTCGAGCCGGGCACGACCTACGCGCGCAAGGACGGCACGCCGCCGAAGCTGGAGGGCCGCGTCGCGGTCGTCACCGGCACGGCCGGGGTCGCCGCCCCGCGGCGGTTCCGGAAGTACGAAGCGGTCGCGGCGGAAAGGCAACTCCTGTGGGACTCCGGGTCCGGCGGACTGTCCGAGCCGCGGCCGATCGGCAACATGCAGGATTCGACTCCCACCCCGCTCCTCGAAGCCGACTTCCAGAAGAAGATTGCGCGCATCCTGGCCGACGCGGCCGACAAGGCCGCGGATCGGGCGGTGGCGCGCCAGGTGATGGAGGCCCGCATCGACCCGCCGCCGAACACCCCCGACCGCGATTTCGTCGCCCGGCTGGCGATCTATTCGCTCGCGGCGATGGCCGACTCCACGGCCGCGGCCGACATGCTCAAGCCGCTCGTGGACATCCTGAAGTCGGAGGTACCGTGGCTGGCGCGGCAGGCGGTGGTCACGGCGCTCACGGCGTGGGTCGCGCGCGACCGCGCAAACACCGCGGTCCTGCGCGCCGTCCTCGTCGGCAAGGGGCTGGGCGAGGACAAGGAATTGGAGGACGACGCCGACCGCCTGCTGCGGTTGCTGCGCGGGTTCGTGTCGGCATCGAAGCCCGACCCCGACCGTCTGGACGACCTGATGACGTGGCTGACCGACCGGCCGGTCCCGGTGCGCGAGGCGGCGCTGTGGCAGGTCACCGCGGTGGAGCAAGAGGCGTGGGTGCCGGCCCCGGTCGATGTGAACGTCGGCATCGGGGTGAACACCGACGGCTACCGGGCGTTCCTCGGGGTGACGCGCATGAAGATCGACGCGCTGAAGAAGCGCCCCATCCCCGTGCCGCTCCCGCGCCCGGTGGGGAAGTGAAAGACGACTGTGGTTCCGGACGGGCGTCGCGTCCGCTGGAGTCCGGAGGCGGTGTACTTCTACCGCGGGTTGGGCCTCTCTGGGCAATATGTTCACATGGATCAGCGGGTGCGCCCGGCGGCTACCGGCGCAGCGTCGCGGTTCAGCATCGACGTGCCGTTCGAGGGCTACTACGCCCAGGCGACGTACCTGCTGACCGGCGAGGAGCGGACCACGTACAGTCAGGCGGTTGTTCCCCTGCGGCCGTTCGACCCGCGGCTCGGGCTGGCCGGGACGGGCGCGCGGGAGGTCGTCGGGCGCGTGTCGCGGTTGCAGGTCGGGGACGTAGTGTTCGCGCCGGGCGCGGCTCGCCTCGCGGACCCCGCCGCGGTGAGCAACGAGGCCACCGAGATGGCGCTGGGCTTCAACTGGTATCTGAACAAGTGGGTGCGCACTCAGTTCAACTGGGAACACGCGTGGTTCGGGCGTCCGGTGCGACTCGGCCCCGGCCCGCGCGGGCTGTACCGCGAACACGACACGCTCCAGGCGCGCCTCCAGTTCATCTGCTGACGTGCGCGGTCATTCACATCCGGCGGGTCAAGTATTCGGGGTGACAGGTCGGCCGCGAGCGGCTACACCCGCGGCGGGACTCTCACGCGGAGATCACACATGACGGGTTCACAAGGCGGGCCGGCGTCCGGCGGAGCGGTCGCGCTCGGAATCGCGCTGCTGTTCGGCAGTGGCGCGTGGGGCTTCTACCTCCTGACCGAAACCGCGCGTCCGGGCGTCGCTCCCGTGCGCCCGGTGTTCCAGCCGGCTCGACCGCACGACGACACGCCACCGAACGTGCCGACCGCGCCGGTCGCGGATGGCGACTCGAACCCGGCCGAGGCTGCGGAACGCTCCGATTTCTTTCCGCTCCCGACACTGACGACAGGCTCGCTCCCGGTGCGCTGAACTCCGCGCCACCAGTCGGCGGGCGAACGATTGCCACCGCCGCGCCGGCCCGGCGCTGAGGCGTCAATCTCCCGCTTCGTCCGCCGGCCTCGGCGCGCCCTCCTCGTCGAACGCCTTCGTCAGCGGGGAGAGCGCCTTGCGCATGATGACGCGCATCGCGTCGGTGTCGGGCGTCATGCCGGTGAACAGCTCGATCTGCCGCGCGGCCTGGCGCACGAACATGTCCACGCCGGTGATCGTGTCGCACCCGCGGACGCGAGCCTCGCGAATCAGGAGTGTCGTTTCCGGGGTGTAGATCGTGTCGAAGACGATCGTGCCGGGCTTCAGGACGCTGACGTGGCACGGCGCCTCGTCCACGTTCGGGTGCATCCCGACGGGCGTGCAGTTGATGAGCACGTCGAACGACACGTTGTGCCGCGCGTGCCAGTCAACGGCCCGGCACTTCGCGGACTCGGCGAGCTGCTGCGCCCGCTCGTAGGTGCGCGCCGCGATGGTGATCGGCGAGCCTTCGCGGTGGATCGCGTGGGCCACCGCGCGGGCCGCCCCGCCGGCGCCGAGGATCAGCACCGAGAGCTGACTGAGCGGCGTCGCCGGGCCGTCCTTCGCGCTCTCCGCGAGGAACGCCTTGAGCGAATCGACGACCGCCGCGTAGTCGGTGTTGGCCGCCCCGAACTTGCCGTCGTCGACCCGCGTGAGCGTGTTCGCGGCACCCGTCACCAGCACGTTCGGCTCGCACTCGCGCGCCAGACCCGCCGCCGCTTCCTTGTGCGGGATCGTCACGCTGTACCCGCGCACCGGAATCTGGTCGTAGGCCGCGAGCGCCTGCGGCAGTTGGCCGCGCGGCACGCGGAACGGCAGGTACAGCGCGTTCACGCCGAGCTTCTTGTACATGTGGTTGTGCAGCAGCGGGCTGAGACTGTGCCCGACCGGGTCGCCGACGACGCCGAAGATTTGCGTGTCGGCGTTCACGCCCTGCACCGGGTACGTGGTGCGGAACTCGTCGAAGCTGGGCAATCCGGGTGCGATGCCGCGCTCCTTGTTGAACGCGGCGTAGATCCACGGCGCGCCGAACTTCAGCGCCAGGAAGCGCGTCGGCTGGCCGATGTCGCCGAGGCAGAACGCGACCGTCGGCTTCGGCGCGGTGCGCTGGAGTTGCAGCACGCGGGCCACGTCGTCGGGCGAGTGCGCCGCGACCGCGACCTTGTACACGTCCGCGTCCTGCTTGAGCATATTCGCGTAGATGTCGTCGAGGTTCCTCGGCGTCTCGGCGGTGTTGTGGTAACTGACGATGCGCTTGACCGAGCCGAACCGCGGCACCGTGTTCGCCACGTCGGTTTCGAGATCGACCCACTCGAACGCGCCGGACACGATGGTCTGGCGGAGGATGGTCATCCGCTCCTGCTCGGTGCCGGAGAACCGTCCGCCGTCGGCCGGGCGGCGCAGCGTGGCGACCCACGGGCACTGCTTGAGCGGCGCGAGGCGCTTGAAGTCCACCGCTTTGGCGAGGAAGTCGAGCCGCACCTCGATGAACTTCGCCCCGCGCTTCACCGCTTCTTGAAGTTCGGCCACCACCATCTTGTGGCGGGTCCGGCCGATCACGACGAGTACCCGGTCCGACGACATGGCACACCCTGCGGGGCGAAGTACGGAACGCTGAGGAGAATATCTACAAGTTACACGGAACGCGGCGGAAAAGCACAGGGCTTCCGCCCTGTGCTACAAACGGCGGCCCCTCCGGGGCGAAGAGGAAAACCCTGGTGGCCTTCCTGTCTTCCGCCCCGGAGGGGCCGGCGTCTGTAGCACAGGGCGGAAGCCCTGTGTGCCCGACACGGAGCGGCTTAGACCTTGCTGGCTTCCTTGTACATGACGTGCTTGCGCACGACCGGGTCGAACTTGCGGAGCGAGATGCGCTCCTTCGTGTTGTTGCGGTTCTTCTGCGTGAAGTAGCAGTGGTCGCTGGCCTCGCTCTTCAGCTTGATCGTGCTGCGAGCTTCCTTCGACTTCGCCATGATTCGGCCCTCGCGGGGTTGGGTGCGTGATCCGGCCGGTGCCGGGATAGACAGCAATGATAGCACCTTGCGGGCGGATCGTGGAGGGGTGTTTCTGTACCCTACTTCCGTTCCTTCCGTTCCCAGGGTGGCGCCCGCGAAGCGCGGGCTGACCTTGGGCTATTGAATGCAACTCCTTCGGAGTGAAGAAAAGTTGGCTTGCGTGATTTTCGGAGCGTGGCTATAGCGCGCACTGAACCCCTTATTTCTTTGTCGGTGTGCAATGGTCGCGGCGGCCGTCGCCCTGGCGTGCCTCGTCCTCGCGACGGTGGCGTGTCTGGGCTATCTCGTTCCCACGCTCGCGTCGCTGCGGCGCCGGCGCGAATCGCCGCGCGAGCCGACGCACGCGTTCACGATTCTCATTCCCGCGCACAACGAAGAGTTGTCGCTCCCCGCGACGTTGCGGAGCCTCGCGGTTCTCGACTACCCGCCGGAGTTGGTGCGGGTGTGCGTGGTTGCGGACAACTGCACCGATGGCACCGCGCGAGTCGCGTTTGAAGCCGGCGCGAAGTGCCTCGCGCGCCACGACGTCGCGAACCGCGGCAAGGGCCACGCACTCGCCTTCGGACTCGACCGCGTGTTGCGCGACGCGACCGGCGTGGTGCTGATCCTCGACGCCGACTGCGAACTAACCCCCGGCGCGCTGCGGGCGCTCGACCTCACGTTCGCGGCCGGCGCGGAAGCCGCGCAAACGGTCGTGCGGTCGCGCAACGCTGACGACGGCTCGGCCGGGTTCGTCGCGGCGGTGGGCGCCGCGTTCGATGCTGGAACCGCGGCCGGGTGGGACGCGCTCGGCTTCGCGTTGCCGCTTCGCGGAACCGGCATGGCGTTCCGCCGCGACCTCTTGGAACGCATCCCGTGGGACGCGTTCGGCGCGGTCGAAGACGCAGAGTACGGCGTTCGCCTGAAGCATGCCGGTGTTCGCGTGCGGTACTGTGCCGGCGCGGAAGTGGCGTGCGAAGCGCCACCGTCGGTCTCGGAGTTGTGTCAACAGCGCCGCCGCTGGCGCGGGGCCGGGCTGCGCGCGAGCAAACCGCTGGTGTTGGCACACCTCACGCTCACGGTTGGCGTCAGCGTCGCGTGCGGCTTCAGGTTGTGGCCGGTGGCGCTGGTTGTGGCGTTCGCGTTGCTTTACCTTCGCGCGATGTGTGCCGTGGGCATCACGCGGAAGCGGTTCGGGCTGTTGCTCGGTTCGCCGGTGGTGGTGTCTCGGTTGGGCTGGGTGACGCTCGCGGGTTTGGTGCGTCGCGGCGCAAGTTGGGACCGCACGTCACGCGCGAGGCGCGCATGAGGTTCGCCAGACGGACGCGATACCTGACGCGCGCGCTGCTGTCGCCGTTCAGCCGAACCCGTCTGCCTCTCTTTTC
The DNA here is from genome assembly GCA_947490035.1 of Gemmataceae bacterium. Lineage (GTDB taxonomy): Bacteria > Planctomycetota > Planctomycetia > Gemmatales > Gemmataceae > Gemmata. The sequence continues at coordinate 4,520 of CANLGS010000057.1, read as the reverse complement.
TCCCTCTCCCCTTGCGGGAGAGGGTGGCGAGTCTTCGAGACGGGTGAGGGGTGAGACCTCCACGCGCGGGAAGCCTTACCCCTCACCCGTCGGCGAAGCGCCGACACCCTCTCCCGCAAGGGGAGAGGGACAAGACATCTTGCTCACCTTCGACGACGGCCCGCACGCGGAACACACGCCCGCGGTGCTGGACCGGCTCGCGGCGTTCGGCATCACGGCCGCGTTCTTCCTCGTCGGCAATCGCGTCACCGATCCGGCACTCGTAGAAAGCATAGCGGCCGCCGGGCACACGCTCGGTAACCACACCTTCGCGCACGCGATTCCATGTTGGAGTGACATCGCGTTGTCACGCGTCGACGTTCGCAAGTGTCAAGAGTTGGTGCCGGACGCGACGCTGTTCCGCCCGCCGATGGGCAGGCTGACGCCCGGTTTGTGGCTCGCGGCGCGGCGGCTGAAGTTGCAGTGTGTAAACTGGTCGCTCGACAGCAACGACTGGCGGTGCCGCAGCGAAGCCGACGCGATGCAGTGTGCGAAGGAAGTGCTGGAGTTGGTTCGCCCCGGCGACATCGTGTTGTTCCACGACGATCACCGCTGGATTGCGCCGATACTGGATGTGGTGTTACCGGAACTGTCTCGCCGCGTGTCGTTCAGGCGGCGGTCATTGTAAAATGTTCCACGTGGAACACAGACAGGCGCTAGAATGTCTCGCTCCACGGCGAAGGATTCGCCTCATGCTTTCCCAAGCACCAAATCAACGACCCAACACCCGCGAACGTGTTCTGCAGTGTGGTCCGCCGCTCCGCGGCGGTGCCTGTGGCCTTTTGTAATTCGCGTTGCGCACAGCTCGGCGAAGACCGCCGCGGAGCGGCGGACCACACTCCAGAACGCGGCTACTCTTTGCCCAGCACCAGATCGACGACCCAGCACCCGCGAACGTCAACCTGCTTCGCGTCGCGACAGTGGTTTAGGATGTCGTCGTTGTCGCACCCGGCGTCTTGAAGTGCGTCCGCGAGAATCGGCATCGCACTGAAATCGCGCGACTCGTACATCCCGCGCGCCAGTGACAACGCGGTGTCAGTGCGCCATTCCGGGGAGAAGGTACCGGGGCGGAACGGGTTACCGAAGATGTCGCGGATGAGTGCGCGGAACGGGTCGTCTTTCCGCAAGTGATCGTAACAGTGTTCTGCTCGGTGAGCACGCGGACTGAGGACTTGGTGGCATCGTTCCACCGCTGGGGACTTGAGCCAGTGGAAGAAGGTGACCGCCAATTCCCACTGGTATTGCTCGACAGTCGTCCGGCTGACTTCACCGTCGGCGTACCGCTCTGCAATGTCGAGGTATTGCAGTAGGCGGTCGTCCGGTAATTCCTCTCGGCGGAGTGCGGCGCAACTGAGGAGGCGTAGACGACGTTCGTAGCCTTCCAACCGACCGCGTTGCGACCGAACGTAACGGAGCATCGCGTCCACTCGGTCGGTGCAAAGCCACTCTTCCTCGGTCATTTCCCGTCCTCCGGCTTCTGCTTCCGCTTGCGCAGCTCGTCGAGGCGGGCCTTGATCTTCGCCTCGTGGCCGCGGTCGGTCGGCTGATAATACTCCGCGTCCGTCGGGATGTACTCCTGATTCACCCACCCGCCCTCGAAGTCGTGCGCGTACTTGTAACCCACACCGTTGCCCAACACCTCCTTCGCGCCCTTGTACTTGCCGTCGCGCAGGTGCAGCGGCACCGGCAGCGTGCGGCCCTCCTTCACGTCCTTCGCGGCGGCTTCGCCGGCCTTGTACGACGCGTTCGATTTTTGTGCGGTCGCGAGGTACGTCACCGCGTGGGCCAGGTTGATGCGGCACTCCGGTAAGCCGACCTTCTCCACCGCGTCCCACGCCGCGTTCGCCAGCACCAGCCCGAACGGGTCCGCGTTACCGACATCCTCCGACGCGAAGATCACCAGCCGCCGCGCGACGAATCGCGGGTCTTCGCCGCCTTCGAGCATTCGGGCCATCCAGTAGAGCGCCGCGTCGGGGTCGCTGCCGCGAAGAGATTTGATGAACGCGCTTGCCGTGTCGTAGTGCGTGTCGCCGGTCGGGTCGAACTCGATCACCTTTCGTTGGATGGAGTCTTGCGCGAGTTGCAGGTCGAAGACGATTGTGTTAGGCGAGCGGGGGGCGTAAGCCCCCTGATGGGCGAGTTGGTCGTTTGCTTGTTGCGAATCATCAGGGGGCTTACGCCCCCCGCTCGCCTCTGGAACGAGAGCCGACTTCACCCCGATCTCCAGCGCCGTGAGCGCGCGCCGCGCGTCGCCGTCGCACGCTTCCGCGAGGAACGCGAGCGCGTCCTCCGTGATCGTCACGTGCTGGTTGCCCAAACCGCGTTCGGTGTCCGACAACGCGCGTTGAATTAGCACGCGGATGTCGTCGCGGGTCAGTGGCTGGAACTGGAAGATTTGACTGCGCGACAGCAGCGGCGTGTTGATCGCGAAGAACGGGTTCTGCGTCGTCGCGCCGATCAGGATCACCACGCCGTCTTCCACATCCGGCAGCAGCACGTCTTGTTGCGCCCGGTTAAACCTGTGGATTTCGTCAATGAAGAGGATGGTGCGCTCGCCGAGTTCTTCGAGGTGGCCGCGAGCGTCGGTGAGGAGTTCGCGCACTTCCTTGATGCCGGCCGCGACCGCGTTCAGCGGTTTGAAGCGGCTCTTGGTGTGGTTCGCGATGACGTGCGCCAGCGCCGTTTTGCCGCACCCCGGCGGGCCGTAGAAGATTAGCGAATTGAGGCGGTCCGCGAGCAGCATCCGCCGGAGCAGTTTGCCCGGACCGAGGAAGTGACCCTGCCCGACGTACTCGTCGAGCGTTCGCGGTCGCATCCGCGCCGCGAGCGGGCGAGCCTTCAGCCGGTTCTCTTCGCGCAGGTCGTCGAACAGGTCCACGCGCCACCTCGTTGAAGTCGCAAGTCGTAACGTCCCAGGTCGCAAGTCGAGAATGACCTCCCGGTCTTCCGACTTGCGACCTGGGACGTTACGACTTGCGACTTCAACGGGCTACTTCTTCGGCGGATTCAGTTCGACGATCTCGACGGACTTGACCCAGAGCGTGTTGCCCTCGCCGGCGGTGGTGTTCTCCACCACCATCCGCACCTCCGCCTTGTCCTCGGCGGGCGGGCGGGTGAACGTCGCGGTCGCGGTCTTCCACTGGCCGTTGGTGGTCGCGAGTAAGCCGCTTCCAATCCCCTTGAAACCGGGCGCGAGTTGAACGGTTACGGTGCCGGCGGACTCCTGTGCGGTCTGGTAACCGACCTTCACCCGGTACACCTGACCGGGCTTCAGTTGCACCTTCAGCGTGCCTTCCAAGCTGAAGGTGTATTGTGCCGATTTCACGTCGTTGAGGTTCGTCAGGCCGAGCGCTGCGAAGCCCTCGAACTCGTCGCGCCGGAACTCGCCGATGCCGCCCTCCTTCCACGCCTGACACCCGACGCCCGGCGGCAGTTTCTCAGGCTCGCCGGCGGTGCGCATCGTCCGCTCTTTCGTCACCCGGAGCACGGGAATCTTGACGACATCGAGGGAGTAGACGCTCTTGCCTTCGGTCCACGCCTTATAGTCCGGTCCGGTCGGCGGAACGGGCGTCGTCCCGGGGATCGTCGTCGGCGCGGTTCCCACCGGCGCCTCGGTCAGGGTGAGGGCGCGAATGCGGATCACGGCGTTCGCCTGGTCGTCGGTGTTGTGGAACTCGAATAATCCACCCGTGCCCTTCGTGTCCACGACGAATTCTTCCACACGCCACGCGTCGCCGGAGGGCGTCGGCCGCGCGATGTCCCACGCCGGGCGCGCGTCATTCGCCTTGAACCGGAGGATGAATTTCCGGTTCGCCACGCGTGCCTGGTACTCGAACTTCAGTCTGAACAGGCCGGTCTTGGTTTCAACGGTCGGGGTAAACAGCATCGCGGACGGCGGCCCCGAGGTGTTGCGAATACCCAACGCGAACCGGCCGTCCAGGGCGTCGGAGAAGAACTCCATCACCGCGTCCTTCCCGTAGGCGCGGCCCTGCCAGCCCGTGGGCGCCAGCCCCGTTCCAGCTTGGGCGAGAACCTTCGCGACCTTCTTGTTGGGGTCACTCGGATCGACCGTGTTCTGCGACTTGATAACGAACGGAGCCGCCCCGGTCAGGTCGAGTTTGTACAGCACGCGCTCGCCGGGAACCGGCGGCACCACCTTCGGCGGCTCAATCTTCGGATCGACATTCGGCTCGATCTTCGGATCGACAGGTTTGGGAGTTACTGGCGGTGGCGTCGTGTTGTCCGGCTGGCCGGGGCGCGCGGTTTCGGGCGCCTTGTCGCGGCCGAACGCGAGCCACCCGCCGAAGCCGACCGCGACGAGGAGCGCGACGCCGGCGCTCGCCATAAGCGCGAGACGCGGGCCGCGCGCCGGTTTCTCCGCGACCGGCGGGCGGTTGCGCACCGTCTCGGCCGCGTGAATCTCGGTGGTCGGTCGGGCCGCTTCCGACGGATCGACGTCACCCGAGTCGGCGTCTTCCGGT
>CANLGS010000056.1 GCA_947490035.1 Gemmataceae bacterium | reverse complement strand
GCCGCTGCCAGCTCTGCGGGCGGGCGCGGGCCGTGTACCGCAAGTTCGGCTGCTGCCGGATCTGCTTCCGCAAACTTGCCAGCGACGGGCTGATCCCCGGCGTGCGCAAGGCGTCCTGGTAACCACGAAAGGGGAGGATTACGACCATGATGACCGACCCGATCGCGGACATGCTGACGCGCATCCGCAACGCCAACAGCATCGAGCGCCCGCTCGTCGAGATGTCGGCGACCAAACTGAAAGTCGCCGTCGCCAAGGTGCTGCTCGAAGAGGGCTTCATCCTCGGCTACCGCACCGGTCTCTACAGCGAGACGCAGGCCGAAGGCGGCGCCAAGCAGAAGGACTTCGCGGAGGTCGAACAGCTCGGCGCGCCGCACGTCGTCCTGCAAGTGTTCCTGAAGTACGGCCCGGACGGCGAGCGAGTCATCCGCCACATCGAGCGGTACTCGAAGCCCGGCCGCCGCGTGTACCAGGGCTACAAAGAAGTGAAGCGCGTCCTCGACGGGCTGGGGATCGCCATCCTCAGCACCAGCCGCGGCGTGATGTCCGACCGCCAGGCGAAGAAGGCCAAGGTCGGCGGCGAGATTCTCTGCACGGTGTGGTGAGCAGAAGTTCCAAGTTCCAACAGTTCCAAGTTCCAAGTTGACCTCAGCGTTCTGTTCCTCACTTGGAACTCTGAACTCTGGAACTTGGAACTGGGGGTTTAGAGATGTCGCGTATTGGAAAGCAGCCGATCCCCATCCCCGCTGGGGTGAAGATCGCGGTGGACGGCGGGAACGTGAAGGTCGAGGGGCCGAAAGGCAAACTCGAACTCACCGCGCACCCGAACATGAAGGTCGAGTCCGACGGGAAGTCGCTCAAGGTCACGCGGCCCAACGACGTGCGCCAGAACCGCGCGCTCCACGGCCTGACCCGCGCGCTCATCAACAACATGGTCGTCGGTGTCACCACCGGCTATTCCAAGAAGTTGAAGATCGAGGGCGTCGGCTTCCAGGCCGCGGCGAAAGGCTCCGGTCCCACCGCCGGCGTCGAACTGACGGTCGGGTTCGCCAACCGCATCGTCCACATGCCGCCGGCGGGGATCACCGTCGCCGTGCCCGACCCCACGACCATCGTCGTGAGCGGCGCGGACAAGCAGAAGGTCGGCCAGTTCGCCGCGGAGATTCGCGCGAGCCGCAAGCCGGAGCCGTACAAGGGCAAGGGTGTACGGTACGAGAACGAAGTCGTCCGCCGCAAGGAAGGCAAGTCCTTCGCTGCTGGCAAGTAGTTGTTGGTCATTCGGCATCCGTCATCAGTCCCCTGTCGTTGACGAACGCACCTCGGCGTTCAGCCAATGGCCCACGACTCATGACCAGGGACGAGCAAGATGAACGCACAGAAGCACAAGTTGAAGCGGGCGGAGCGGCGGCGGTACCGCGTGCGCAAGGCCATCTACGGCACGCCGCTGAAGCCGCGTCTGAGCGTGAGCCGCAGTAACCTGCACATCTCCGCGCAGTTGATCGACGACCTCAACGGCGTCACGCTCGCCGCCGCGACCAGCCAGGGCAAAGGCTCCGGTCTGAAGCACGGCGGCAACGTGAAGGCGGCCAGTGAAGTGGGCCGCAAGCTCGCGGAAGCGGCGAAGGCCAAGGGCATCACCGTGGCGGCGTTCGACCGCGGCGCGTTCCGGTTCCACGGGCGCATCGCGGCGCTCGCGGTCGCGGCCACCGAAGCCGGGTTGGTTTGCACCGACCTCGACGCGATGAAGGCGAAGATGGCCCCGAAGGAAAAGACCGAGGCGCCCGCGCCTGCGGTCAAGGAAGCGAAGCCCAAGGGCGAGAAAAAGGACGCGAAGCCGAAGGGCGACTTCGCCATGAAAGAGAAGAAGAAGCCGGAAGGCGATAAGAAGTAAGTTCCGGGTAGGTGCCGCTTGCCGAGCGGCACGGGCTGACCCGCGTGGGGGCGATACGGATCTCCTCGAAGCGACACCAGTTGTGCGGCTGTGCCGCTCGGCTCGCGGCACCTACTGAAGATGAACGAGATTACACAAGGGGGATGTCCGATTCCCCACACAAGGGTAAACCATGGCGCGTGAGCGACGGGACGGCAGAGACGGCGGCGACTCGCGCGACAACGCGCTGGTCGATTTCGTCGTGAAGATTCGGCGGTCCGCCTGCGTCGTCAAGGGCGGCCGGCGGTTCAGCTTCAACGCCCTCGTGGTCGTCGGCGACCGCCGGGGCCGCGTCTCCTACGGCTACGGCAAAGCCAACGAGGTGCCGCCCGCCGTCGAGAAGGCCATCAAGGAGGGCGAGGGCAACGTCCAGCGCTCCAAAAAGGTCTCCGTGCGCGGCAGCACGATCCCGCACCGCGTCATCGGCAAGTACGGCGCGAGCAAGGTGATCCTCGTTCCGGCCGGTCCGGGTACCGGCGTGAAAGCCGGTCCGGGCGTCCGCGAGGTGCTCCAGGCCGCCGGCATCACGAACATTCTCACCAAGGTTCACGGCAGCACGAACCCGCTGAACCTCGTCAAGGCTACGCTTCAGGGGCTGTCGCAACTTCGCACGAAGGAAGACGTCGCCCGGTTGCGGGGGGTGCAACTCTAATGGACCTGTCAATCGTTTCGTCGCCGGGCGTCGATAAGCGGAAGCTCAAGCGCCGCGTCGGCCGCGGCATCGGTTCCGGGCACGGCAAGACGAGCGGCCGCGGGCACAAGGGTCAGTACGCCAGTGCTGGCGCCGACCTGCCGAGCGGGCTGTTCGAGGGCGGCCAGATGCCGCTGTTCCGCCGCTGGCCCAAGCGCGGCTTTAGCCACGCGACCTGGGACAAGAGCGCGGCCGTGGTCAATGTGGGCGACCTCGAAGCGTTCGACGCGAACAGCACCGTCGATATGGCGTCGCTGAAATCGCGCCGGCTCGTCACGGGCACGTTCGACCACCTGCGCATCCTCGGCGACAACGCGGAACTGCTGACCAAGAAGTTGACGGTGCGCGCCAACCACTTCTCGAAGTCGGCGAAGGCCGCGATCGAGAAGGCCGGCGGCACGTGCGACCTGATCCCGAAGCCGAAGCGACCGGTCCGCAACAAGATGGGGTCGAAGAAGAAGGCCCAGGACGCCGCCCACGCGGCGAAGAAGCCGAAGTAAGGAATGAGGAGTGAGGAGTGAGGAGTGAGGAGACAAGAACCAAGTAGGTTTCGTCTCCTCACTCCTCACTCCTCACTCCTTACTTTTGAAGTGAAGTAGGACCACGACAATGAACTGGCGCACCATCTGCCTCGCCTCCGGTATCGCGAGCCTCATCGGCGGGCTGGTCGCGTTCTCCTACGGCGGCACGGAACTGTCGTGGCTCGGGTGGACGCTCACCCTCTTCGGCGCCGCGGCCAGCATCCTCGGCCTCGTGCCCGACCAACTCCTCACCATCTTCAAGATTCCGGAGCTGCGCAAGAAGATCTTCATCACGCTGATCTTCCTCGCCGTCTACCGCATCGGCTACTACGTCCCGCTCCCGATGATCGACCAGGCCAAGATGGCCGACAAGATGCAACAGGCCCAGCGCGGCGCGCTCGGCCAGGTGCTCGGGTTCGTCTCGCTGTTCTCCGGCGGCAACCTGTCGAACGCCTGCATCTTCTCGCTCGGCATCATGCCGTACATCTCCGCGTCCATCATCATCCAACTGCTGTCCAGCGGCGTGGTGCCGTCGTTGGAGAAGTTGAAGAAGGAGGGCGAGGCCGGGCGGAAGAAGATCAACGAACTCACGCGCTACCTCACGGTCCCGATCTGCATCATCCAGGCGATTATGGTCGTGCAGGCGGTGATGAAGCCGGAGGACGCGGGCGGACAGATGGGGCTGGCGCCGCCGGGCTACGACACCGGACCGGAGTTGTGGTGGTTCGGGTTCACCGCCGTCATCACGATGACCGCCGGGACCGTGTTCCTGATGTGGCTGGGCGAGCAGATCGACGAGTACGGCATCGGCAACGGCATCTCGCTCATCATCATGGCGGGCATCGTCGCTCGCATCCCGGACGCGACCAACTCGCTCCTGATCGACAGTTCGACGGGCAAGATCAAGGACTCGGTGTTCACCCTCGGGGGGTCGGGCGCGGACATCAGTTTCGAGAAACTCATCGTCCTGGGATTCCTGTTCGTGGCGGTCGTGGTCGGCGTGATCGCGATGACCAAGGCGCAGCGGCGCATCCCCACTCAAAGCGCCAAGCACGTGCGCGGGCGCCGCGTGTACGGCGGGACGCGGCAGCACCTGCCGATGAAGGTGAACGCGGCCGGCGTTATGCCCGTGATCTTCGCGAGCACGCTGCTCATCCTCCCGTGGTTCCTGTTTAACACCATTTACTCGGTGTCCGACGCATCGCTCGGCTGGGCCGGCACGCTCGCGAGCATGTTCCAGAACCACAGCGGTTGGCTGTACAACTTCGTGTACGTGATCCTGATTTACGTGTTCACGTACTTCTGGGTGGCGATCACCTTCAACCCGAAGGAGATCGCGGACAACCTGAAGGACCACGGCAGTTTCATCCCCGGCTACCGACCGGGGAAGAAGACCGCGGACTACCTCGAACGCGTCCTGATGCGGGTGACGTTCGTGGGCGCCGCGTTCCTCGCGGTCATCGCGATCATCCCCAACGTGATCTCCAGCGAACTGGGCGTCCCGATGGCGGTCGCGAGCTACTTCGGCGGCACCGGTTTGCTCATCGTTATCAGCGTGGCGCTGGACCTCGTGCAGAAGATCAACAGCCACCTCGTCATGCGGAACTACCCGGCGCTCACCGACGAGACGTGAGTTGGGAGGATCGCTTTGCTTTTCAAGCCGCTCGCGGCTTCGCAGGTGGCCCATTCGGGTGCGTCCCGCGAGGCCGCGAGCGGCTCATCTTTTCGCAAGGTGACGGGTCATGCGACTGGTGCTCGTCGGACCTCCGGGCAGCGGCAAGGGCACGCAGGCCGAGCGACTCGTGAAGCACTTCGGCCTCACGGCCATCGGCACCGGCGCGATGTTCCGCGACGCCATCGGCCGCGACACCGCGATGGGCCGGCAGGTGAAGCCGATGATGGACCAGGGGCTGCTCGTCCCCGACCCGATCGTCAACGACGTGGTGGCCGAGTTGTTCCGCAGCGCGGTCAAGCCGGAGCGGTTCGTGCTCGACGGCTACCCGCGGACGTACTCCCAGGCCATTGCGTTCGACGCCTTGCGGACGCAGGAACACCTCCCACTGACGGCGGTCATCGACCTGGACATCGCGGACGAAGAGGTGGTGCGGCGGATCAGCGGGCGGCGGTGCTGCTCGAACCCGGCGTGCGGCGCGTGCTTCCACTCCGCGGCACGCCCGCCGAAGGCGCCGGGCACCTGCGACCTGTGCGGCACGCCGCTGATCGTGCGCGACGACGACTTGGAAGAGACGATCCGCCGGCGCCTCGGCGAGTTCCACAAGAACACCGACGCGCTGCTCGACCACTACCGGAAACTGAACCTCGTCCGCGACATCGACGCGACTCAAACGCCGGACGTGATCTTCGCAAACATCTTGAAGGCACTCGGTCAGTAACCGGAGGTCGGCGTGTTGGTCTTCACTCTTGCCTTGCTCGCGTCCGGCGCCGACCCGGTGAAACCGGAGTTCTCGTACACCGATTTCTCGCGCCCCGCCGACAAGGTCGCGGCGAGCGTCGAGAAGAACAAAGTTGTATTCACGGTCACTAGCACGCGCGGCATCGGCGGCGCGACGATCAACCTCAAAGAAGGCGCGTGGCCGAGAGAGGTCGTGATTCTGCTGACTTACGAGGACGGAAAGGGCTTCAAGAGCCTGGAGAATTTCCGGCTCGCGACGGACCGCGTGGTGGCGGCCGGGTCGATCAAGTCGTCCGGCAAGGTGCCGTTCGCGTTCCTCGGCGCGAAGGGCGAGGGCGAAAAAGAGATGGTACCCGACGAGTCCGGGGGCACGCTCGATATCAAGATCGTGCAGACCGACAAGGCGATCGAACTGCGGTTTCCGCCGAACCTGCTCAATGGTTCGAAGCTCGTTACGCTCAGTTGGATCGACGCGTACCGGCGGTGAACCACCAACCCGAACCGCGAAGGGAGGCTGCGATGATACGCGACGGCATACGTCGGATTCGCGCCTCCCGTAGCTCAGGGGCAGAGCCGCATCCTTATAAGTTGCAGGTCGTCGGTTCGATTCCGACCGGGAGGACTTTCGTATAATTCGGAGTGCGGAATTCGGAACGCGGAATTGAATGCAGACAACCGCTGCGCCGCCTTCTGCTTTTGTCTTTTCATTCCGCGTTCCGAATTCCGCACTCCGAATTTCAACGATGCTGAGACCTAACACCAACCGGCCGCCGGAACTGAAGTCCGCCCGCGAGATCGCGCTCATGCGCGAGGCGGGCAAACTCGTCGCGCGCGCGCTGAAGATTTGCCGCGACCTCGCCAAGCCGGGCGCGAAGACCATCGAGATTGACCAGGCGGTCGAGGCGTTCTACACGGCGCACATGGCGATCCCCTTGTTCAAGGGCTATCCGGGCAAGACGCCGTTCCCTGCGGTCACGTGCTTGAGCGTCAACGAACAGGTTGTTCACGGCATCCCCGGTCAGCGCGTTCTGAAGGAAGGCGACCTGCTGAAGGTCGATACCGCGTGCAAGCTCAACGGCTGGTGCGCCGACCGCGCCATCACGATTCCGATTGGGGTGGTGTCGCCTGAGAAGGCGCGGCTCTTGAAGGTGGGCGAGGAGACGCTGCAAATCGCGATTGATTTGCTGCCGCGGCGCCGGTGGTGGAGTCAGGTCGCGAGCGAGATGCAGCGGCACGTCGAGAAGGCCGGGTTCAGCGTGGTCACGTCCTACGTCGGGCACGGCATCGGCCGCACGATGCACGAGAACCCGCAGGTGCCGAACTACGTCGATCACGAGACGCGCAAGGCCGACTTTCGCCTCGAACCGGGGCTGACGCTCGCGGTGGAGCCGATGGTGAACATGCGGCGGGCGGAGGTGGACACGCTCGGCGACCAGTGGACCGTGGTGACGCGCGACCGGCTCGCGAGCGTTCACGTCGAGCACACGCTGGCGCTGACGGCCAACGGCGTGTTCATCATCACCGCCGACGAGGGCGCGTTCGACGACGAGGTGAAATGAGCCGCTTGCGGCTTCGCAGGCGGAAGGCAAGAATCCGCCATCTGCCACTTGTCGGTTTTGTGGCCCCCGCTAGATTGAAGGTTTACCGGAAGTGTACGGCTTTTTCGGACTTTGGGTGCCCCATGAAGGTGCGAGCCAGCGTGCGACGGATCTGCGACAAGTGCAAGCTCATCAAGCGGAAGGGTGTCGTGCGCGTGATCTGCGAAGACCCGCGGCACAAGCAGCGGCAAGGCTAATCGGCGCAGTGTTCAGTTTTCCGTGTCCAGTTTTCAGGCCGAACCAAGCGGTTCTCTGAAACCGGACGCCGAGGTCTGAACCTGCTTTACTGAACACCGAATACTGAACACTGAAAACTACCCATGCCCCGTATTCAAGGCGTTGACCTTCCGCCGGACAAGCCGACCCACATCTCGCTGCGGTACATCCGCGGGATCGGGCCGACGACGTCCTTGGAAGTGTGCGACAAGCTCAAGATCGACCCGCAGCGGCGGGCCAAAGAGCTGACCGACAAAGAGATCGCCGAGATCGCCGTGCTGCTCGACAAGGAGTACCTCGTCGAGGGGCCGCTCCGCCGCGTCGAAGGCTCGAACATCGCGCGGCTCAAGGAAATCAAGTGCTACCGTGGCGAACGGCACCGCAAGAACCTGCCGGTCCGCGGCCAGCGCTCCAAGACGAACGCCCGCACCCGCAAGGGCATCCGCAAGACGGTCGCCGGCAAGAAGGGCGTCAAGGACATGCGGTAGTGGAAGCCGTTGGCTGTTAGCTGTTGGCCGTTAGCCAGAATCGGCTTCCCCGCAGCTCAGTCGCCGGTTTGGGTTTTGCAAACAGCAAACAGCAAACAGCTAACAGCCAAGAGCTAAAAGCCGATCATGGCAAAGAGCAAGAAGAAGAAGGCCCGCCGCAACGTCAGTCGCGGCATCGCCCACGTGCAGAGCACGTTCAACAACACGATCATCACCATCACCGACACGAACGGCGACACGCTGTGCCACTCGTCGGGCGGTGCGGTCGGGTTCAAGGGCAGCCGCAAAAGCACGCCGTTCGCGGCGCAGCGGGCCGCCGAAGAGTGCGCCTCCAAGGCGTCCAAGTTCGGCGTCAAGGAAGTCGAAGTGCGCGTCAAGGGGCCGGGCGCCGGGCGCGAGTCCGCCGTCACCGCGCTGCAAGCCTCCGGGCTGAACGTCAAGGCCATCGAAGACGTGACGCCGCTTCCGCACAACGGTTGCCGCCCGCCCAAAAAGCGGCGCGTCTAAGTGCGACCGCACCGGACCGCTTTGCGGTCCGGTCTCCGCGGGTCAGGTGTCGGAAGTCAGGATTCTGCGGGCGTTCTGCCGCGGGAGCCTGACTTCGACGTTGCTATGCCCCTCCCCGTTCCGACTCTGGGGTTCGCCGGGGAGCCATCTCAACGGACACCGACCTTCGCGTTTCGGCCGACGAACGGTTCGTCGCGCCAACTGACCCCTGGTTCTTGTGTCCTCCCACACCATGGCGCGTAACACAGACCCCGTTTGCAAGATGTGCCGGCGGGAACAGATGAAACTGTTCCTCAAGGGCGACCGGTGCTTCAGCCCGAAGTGCCCGATCGACCGCGAGAAGCCGCCGCCCGGTATGCACGGCCTTCGCCGCAGCAAGACCTCCGAGTACGGCATCCGCCTCCGCGAGAAGCAGAAGCTCAAGCGGTTCTACGGCGTGCTCGAAGCGCAGTTCCGCCGCTACTACCAGCTCGCGACGCGCGCCACCGGTAACACCGGCGAGCAGTTGCTCTCGATTCTGGAGCGCCGGCTCGACAACGTCGTCCACCGGCTCGGGTTCGCGATCAACCGCAACTCCGGCCGCCAGATGGTCGCCCACGGGCACATCCTGATTAACGGCGTGAAGTGCGACATCCCGAGCATGCTGGTTAAGCCGGGCGATGTCATCAAGGTGAAGCTGCGCGACGGCAGCCTGAAGATGGCGCGCGAGATCCTCGCGAAGGGCGCGGTCCGCGTCCCCGACTACCTCGAACTGACCGGCACCCAGGACTTGCCCGAAGGCCGCATGGTTCGCATGCCGAGCCGCCAGGATACGGACGAGCGCATCACGGACATCCGCGAGCAGCTCATCATCGAAATCGCCACGCGATAATTCCGGGTGAACCGCGACCGTAAGGGAGCGGGTGGCGCTGGCGACCCCACTCGCCAACACCCGCTCCCTTACGGTCGCGGTTCACCAAGGCTTCCGGCCGCGACCGCCGGTGTTGTTTCGCTAAATCGCCGTCTGGTTCGTCGTCACCTCGGTCGCGGGTGCCGGCGGAAAGCCGACGGCAGGAGGATTGAACATGCGCGTTCGCTGGCGCGGATTAGAGCTGCCGAGTCGGGTCCAGGCCGACCGCCCTTCGCTCACCGACATCTACGGGAAGTTCCACGCCGAACCCTTCGAGAAGGGCTTCGGCATGACCATCGGCAACAGCATCCGCCGCATCCTGCTCTCGAGCCTGGAAGGCAGCGCGATCACGCGCGTCAAGATTCAGGGCGTGATGCACGAGATTTCGACCATCACCGGCGTGGTGGAGGATGTCACGGACATCATCCTGAACGTCAAGAGCCTCGTGGTGAAGAACCTGTCGGACCAGCCGAAGACGATCCGCATTCAGAAGCACGAAGCCGGGTCGGTTCGCGGCGTGGACGTGCAGCACGACGAGTCGATTCAGATCATCAACCCCGAACACCACATCGCGACGCTGACCAGCGACGTGCCGTTCGTGATGGAGATGACCGTCGAGAACGGTCGCGGGTACCGGACGGCCGAAGACAACGCCGGCAAGGAGCGCGAGGTCGGCGTCATCCCGGTCGATTCGAGCTTCTCGCCCGTCGTGCGCGTGAAGTACGACATCGAAGAGACCCGCGTCGGCCAGAAGACGAACTACGACCGGCTCGTGATGGAAATCTGGACCAACGGCACGCTCGCCCCGCAGATGGCGATCGTGGAAGCCGCGAAGATTCTCCGCAAGCACCTGAACCCGTTCGTGCAGTACACCGAGCCGGGGCCGGAAGTGCCGCTGGACGAGGTGTCGATCGAGATCGGCGGCAACACGTCCGTCGCGGACGCGCAGAACGCGGAACTCGACCGCAAGTTGAACATGAGCCTCGCCGAACTCGACCTGTCGGTGCGGGCGACGAACTGCCTGGAAACCGAAGGCATCCAGACCGTCCGCGACCTGGTGATCCGGTCGCCGGAGGAACTGCTGGAAGTCCGCAACTTCGGCGAGACGACGTTGCGCGAAGTGAAGTCCAAGCTCGAAGAACGCGGCCTGGCTCTCGGGATGCGAATCCCGCCGCGCCGCTCGTAGTTCGCACGCGACGGATCGAGGTTGTGTTCTGGTTCGTTACCCCGGAGGGGTTACACTCCTCAGCCCAGGGCAACGCCCTGGGTGGGCATCGGGAACCACGGCGCACGCGTCGCGTACCCAGGGCGTTGCCCTGGGCTGAGGAGTGTAACCCCTCCGGGGTAAAACTCGCTCTGATCTCTGGCGATATCCCCTGCGGCCCCTGGCACGGCGCGGGGTTCTTATCCGTCCTGACTCCCTACCCCTGACCCTTTTGAGGGAAAGCCATGCGCCACGGTAAACGCGGTCGTCACCTGAACCGCAAGCCGAGTCACCGGCGGAGTCTGTTCCGCAACCTGACGCGCGCGCTCATCACGCACGAGAAGATCGTCACCACGCTGCCGAAGGCCAAGGAGATGCGGCCGTTCGTCGAGAAGCTCATCACGCTCGCGAAGAAGGCGAACGCGGTGATCGCCGGCGCCGCCGGCAAGGGCGAGGCCGAGGAGGGCAAGGCCAAGACCGCGGCGCTGCACTACCGCCGGCAGGCGATGGCGCTGCTCGGCCCGACGCACGGCACCGGCATCTGGGACAAGAACGACGAGAGCACCGGCGACACGGTGCTGAAGAAGCTGTTCCGCGACATCGGTCCGCGGTACGCGGCCCGGCCCGGCGGTTACACCCGCATCATGAAGCAGCACTACCGGCGGCTCGGCGACGGCGGCAGCACGGCCGTCATCGAACTGCTGAAGGCCGGCGAGACGAAGGTGCAGAAGAAGGGTCCGGCGCCCGTCGCCCCGGCACCGGCTCTGGCCCCCGCGCCGGTCGCGACCGCGCCGACCCCGCCCGCGACCACCGAGGCGCCCGCCGCGCCCCCGACGACGTGACTTGATGTGCTTTCCGGCCCTCTCCCCTTGCGGGAGAGGGTGGCCGCGCTTCG
>CANLGS010000055.1 GCA_947490035.1 Gemmataceae bacterium | reverse complement strand
TGCCGGCGCCGTCGGTGTCGCTGCTGGCGCAAGGGTTGGTCCACGGTGCGGCCGGCTACTGCCTGTTGGCGCTCAGCCTCGGACTGACGATTCGCGGGCTGGTCGTGAACGCGCCGGACTGGACCCTGGAGGCGTTCGCCACGGAGTTAGGCGCCGTCGCGCTGTGCTACGTCGCCGGGTTCGTGGTCGTGGTCGCCCCCGGCGGGCTGGGCGCTCGCGAAACCGTGTTGAAGTGGGCGCTCGCGGGGCAGTTCGTCCTCATGCTCGGCGAGAAGCCGGCCGGCGAGGTCGCGCTCCTGATCGCCCTGACGTTGCGGATCACCTGGACCGTGGCCGAGGTCGTCGCGGGCGGAGTGCTGTACGCGATCAAGCCCGCGCTCCCGCCGCCGGTGCGCCACGACGAGACGATTCCGATTCACCACGAGAAGCCCCATGCCTCCTGAGCAACCCGCCGACGCTCAGTTCATCTCGCTGGTGATCCCCGTTTACAACGAGCGGGAGAGCCTCATCGCGCTGCACGCGGAGATCGCCGAAGTCGCGGCCAAGCTACCGGAGCGCGTCGAAATTCTGTTCATCGACGACGGCAGTAAGGACGGGTCGTGGGACATCGTCCGCGAACTCGCGGCGAAGGACGAGCGCGTGCGCGGCCTCAAGTTCCGGCGCAACTTCGGGAAGGCCGCGGCGCTCGCCGCCGGGTTTTCCGCCGCGCGCGGAAGTGTCGTCATCACGATGGACGCGGACCTTCAGGACGACCCGCACGAAATCCCGCGCTTCCTCGAAGCGCTTCGCGGC
Source organism: Gemmataceae bacterium (assembly GCA_947490035.1). Lineage (GTDB taxonomy): Bacteria > Planctomycetota > Planctomycetia > Gemmatales > Gemmataceae > Gemmata. The sequence continues at coordinate 10,655 of CANLGS010000055.1, read as the reverse complement.
GGGTTGGATGTCGTCAGCGGGTGGAAGAAGGTCCGGCACGACCCCTGGCACAAGGTGTTCCCGAGTCGCGTGTTCAACAAGTTCCTCAGCGTGCTGACCGGCGTTCACCTGCACGACCACAACTGCGGCATGAAGGCGTACAGGGCCGAGGCGCTGCGCGAGGTGTACCTGTACGGCGAGCTGCACCGGTTCGTGCCGGTACTCGCGACCGCTCGCGGCTTTAAGGTGGGCGAGTTGGTAATCCAGCACCGGGCGCGGAAGTTCGGAAGCTCGAAGTACGGCTGGAAGCGGTTCATCAAGGGCGCGCTGGATGTCACCACCGTGCGGTTGCTGACCGGCTTCGGGCGCCGGCCGAACCACTTCCTCGGCGCGTGGGGGCTGACGTTCGGCGCGATCGGCGCGTTCGGGTTCTTTTTGCTCCTCGCGAACCTCTTGGTGCGGCTGTTTGACGAAACGCTCGGCGCGGGGGACACTTCGCAGAAGGTCGTGTTGATTCTGTCGGTGGGTTGTGGTCTGTTGGGCGCGCAGTGTTTGCTCGCGGGCCTGACGGCGGAAATGACCGTCGCGCGGAAGTGGCTCGACAACGACCCGTTCAGCGTCGCGGAGCGCGCTGGCGAGTAGCCCGCCACTCCGTGGCGGTCTTCTCTTGTGGCACAGACATTCCTGTCTGTGTGCTTCGACAGGCCAGCCGCACAGACAGGAATGTCTGTGCCACGAAGACAAGACCAGACAGGAAGCAAATCGATGCCCGCCGACCCGTCCGACATCCGCCGCTCCGCGTTCCTGCTGCTCACGGTCGCGGCGGTCGCTATCGCGGCGGCCAAGACCGTCGGCGCCGAGAACGTGATCGAGCCGAGCCGCTACAAGGCGTCGGAACCGGGCGGCTACGGCTCCGAGCCTGACCGCAAGTGGCCCACGGCCCGCCCGGACCCAGTGCCCACCTTCAGTTCCAACGACAAGTCGCGCTGGGCCACCGTTCGCGCGCTCGTTCACAACCAGACGTTCGTGATCGGCAAGCGGACCTATCCCGACCCGAACGACCCGAAGAAGTACGTGGACGAGGGCATCGTCGCGGAGCCGGGCTACAAGAGCCTCGACATCGTGATGAACCCCGAGACGAAGGAGTTCTACTCCAGCAAGCCGCCGCTCATGGCGACGCTCGTCGCGTGCGAATACTGGCTGCTGAACCGCGTCCTGGGTTGGGACATCGTGCGCGACCGCTGGCTCGTCATTCCCGCCATTGTGCTGACGTGGAACGTGCTGCCGTTCGCAATCTACTTGCTGCTCATCGGGCGGTTGCTCGACATCACGGGCAAGACCGACTTTGGGAAGTTGCTCGCGTTCGCGGTCGCGGCGCTGGGCACGTTCCTCCTCACGTTCTCCGGCACGCTGAACAACCACCTGCCCGGCGCGTACTGCGTGCTGTTCGCGAGCTACCCACTGCTGCGCGCGATTCACGAGAACCGCGACATGACGCCGGTGGGCTACGGCGTGTGCGGGTTCTTCGCGGCGTTCGCGGCCACGTTCGAGTTGCCGGCGCTGTGCTTCTTCGCGGCGCTCTTCCTCCCGCTGCTGGTCGCGCGGCCGCGCAATACGCTGCTGTTCTTCCTACCGTGCGCGCTGCTCCCCTTCGTTGCTCTGTTCCTTGCCAACTACGCGGCGATGGGCAAGTTTCTGCCCGCGTACAGCGAGTTCGGCGGGCCGTGGTACAACTTCGAGGGCAGCCACTGGGCGAAGCGCGGCACGCCGGCCGCGAAGGGCATCGACTTCAACGACGAGCCGACGACGGTGTACGCGTTCCACCTGTCGTTCGGGCATCACGGGTGGTTCAGCCTGACGCCGGTGTGGGTGCTCGCGCTCGTCGGGCTGCTCGGAATGGGTATCACGAGCGCGCCCGCGGTGCGGAAGCTATGGGGCAACAAGAAGGGCACCGGGTGGACGCCGGAGGTGTTCGCGGCGATGACGCTGGTGGTCTCGGTGACGGTGTTCGTGTTCTTCCTGACGCGCACGCAGAGCTACAACTACGGCGGCAACACGAGCGGCCCGCGGTGGCTGTTCTGGCTGATCCCGTTGTGGGTGCTGGCGATTCCACCGGTCGCCGACCGACTCGCGCGCAGCGCGGCCGGGCGGTTGTTCTGCGCGGTGCTGTTGGGCTTCGGCGTGCTGAGCGTGTTCTACCCCGCGTGGAACCCGTGGCGGAACCCGTGGCTGTTGCAGTTGATGGAGTACAACGGCTGGGTGCGGTATTAAACACAGCAGAAAGAGCCGCAGATGACGCAGAGGGACGCAGATCAAGACCAAGAGCAGAATTGCTTTCAAAACAAATGCTTCTTCTTGGTTTGATCTGCGTCCCTCTGCGTCATCTGCGGCTCTTCTATTTCCGCGAGTTGTTCATGAGCGAACCTGTCGATGACCCGCCGCTCGTGACGCGACCCGACACGCCCGCGCCTTCGCGCCCGCGGCCGGGGTTCCTCGAAGCGGTGCTGTGGTGCGCCGTCTTCGTCGCCGTGCAGATGTTCGTCTCCGTCGTCGCGGTCGCGGTCGTGTTCATCGCGTACATGCTCGCCGCGCCGGAGCCGGGCAAGTTCGTGGACGAACAGTTGAGCGGGTTCACCAAGTCGATGGATGCGAAGGCCGAGGACGAACGCCCGCCGATGCCGTTCGAGTTCGGACAGGCGCTCGCGTGGGGGATGCTCGCGGCGCAGTTCTCCTCGCTCGCGCTGATCGCGATTGTGTTGCCGCGGCGCATCGGACCGGACTGGAAGCGGCAGATCGGCATCCGTCGCCCGCACTGGCTGCACGTCGTACTCGTGCTGCTCCTCGTGCCGGCGTTCATGATCGCCTCGGACTTCATCCAAACGCTGTTCCTCACGGCGACCGGGATGAAGCCGTCGCCGGCGCTGAAGACGATCAACGGCGTGTTCGCGCGGTTCCCGTGGCCGCTCACGGTGCTGGCCGTCGCGCTCGGGCCGGGCGTCGTCGAGGAGCTGTGGTTCCGCGGCTTCTTGGGTCGCGGGCTGTGCGCGCGATACGGCATCCTCGCGGGCGTGCTGCTGACGGCGGTGCTGTTCGCCGTGGTGCATCTCGACCCGTCGCAAGTCGTCGTCATCGCGGTGATGGGGCTGTACCTGCACTTCGTCTACATGGCGACGCGATGTATCTGGGTGCCGATGCTGTTGCACGCGTCGAACAACGGTCTCGCGATCCTGCTCGCGTTCACGATGAAAGAAGGCGATGTCGCGGTGCCGGTGATCGTTCACCTCGTCGCGTTCTCGCTGCTGGTGTTCGGGAGTGTCGCGCTGTGGACGAGCCGAGCGGAACTCGAACCGGTCACACGCGACGACGAGGCGTGGTGGGAAGAAGGCGACTGGAAGCCTGAATCGCCGGGCATTTCCGCGCCGCCTCCGGAGGCGAACGTGCGGCTCGGCTACGCGGCCGTCAGCCCGGCGGCGCTGATGTTCGCGCTCGCGTCGTTCGCCATGCTGATGTACCTCGCGTACCGCTACTCGCGCTGAATGTGCGGCGCGCGCCTCGCGCGCCGTCAGCAACTCTCCGGTTCGCGCTTGCACTTTCGGGCGGTTGCCTCCTATCGTGAAGTAAGATGTCGCCTGCCCTCCCCAACTCGCGTTCATGGCTCAACCCGCAACTGCGTTCCTCGTCGCCCGTCGCGACGACGGTTTCGGCGACGTGTTCCCGCTGCACGACGGCACGCGGTACAAGCTCGGGCGCGCGCCGACCAACCGCGTCGTGCTGCGCGACGACCTGTGCAGCCGCGAGCACGCGGAGGTTGTTCGCGTCCGACGGCGGGTGGCACCTCCGCGACCTGGGCAGCCTCAACGGGACGCACCTCAACGGCGAGCAACTCCGCGCCGACCGCCCGCTGCGACCGCTCGACGAGGTGCGCGTCGGGCGCACGCGGCTGATGTTCATCGACGAGATGGGCCAACTCTCGGACCTGCCGAAGGCCGCGCCGCGCCCGGCCGAGAAGATCGACGGCCTCGAGATCCGCAAGCGGCTCGGGCAGACGCGCTACCAATCGGACGCGCCGTCCACGCCGCCCGACCCGGTCACGGTGCGCGCCGACGCGCGGGTGGCCCCGAACCAGGCCGTCGGCGTGCTGTACCGGCTCGCCCTCGACATGGCCGCCGCCGCGAACAACGACGCGCTGTGCGCGCTCGCCGCGGACGCGGTGTTCCGCGCCACCCCGGCCGAAGTCGCGGCCATCCTCGCCTTCAAGGACGGCAAGGAACTGGAACTCGTCGCTCACCGCGTCCGCGGCACCGGGCCGCCGACGTACCACAAGGTGTCGCAGTTCGTCAGCAGCGAGGTGATGGGGGACAAGCAGGCGGTGCTGGCCGAGAACGTGGCCGCGAACCGCACGCTCGCGGAGCGCGACAGCATCGCCGAACTGAAGGTCGCGAGCCTCATCTGCGCGCCGATTCTGTTCGACGACAAGGTGCTGGGGCTATTGCACCTGTACCGCACGTCGCCGCACATGCCGCTGAACGCGGACGACCTGGAGTTCACGCTCGCGGTCGCCCGGCACCTCGGCACCGTGTGGCACAAGCTCGCGCGAACGACGAACCTGTCGGCCGTGAACCGCAACCTGAAGTCGCTTCTGAAGATCGAGAGTGAGATCGTCGGCGAGAGCGAACCGCTCCAGAAGATCGAGGGGCAGATCGTTCGCGTGGCCGAGACGAAAGCCACCGTCCTGATTCGCGGCGAAAGCGGGTCGGGCAAGGAACTGGTCGCGTGGGCGATTCACCAGAACAGCCCCAGGCGAGACGCCGCGTTCGTCTGCCTGAACTGCGCCGCGCTCACGGAAACGCTGCTCGAAAGCGAGTTGTTCGGGCACGAGAAGGGGTCGTTCACCGGCGCGACCGAGCGCATGATCGGGAAGTTCGAGGCCGCCGACAACGGCACCATCTTCCTCGACGAGATCGGCGAGATGGCGCTGAGTACGCAGGCGAAGTTCTTGCGCGTGCTGGAGGGCCACCCGTTCGAGCGCGTCGGCGGAAACGTCGCGGTCAAGGTGGACGTGCGCGTCGTCGCCGCGACCAACCGCTCGCTGGAAGAAGCGGTGCGAAACGGCACGTTCCGACGCGACTTGTTTTTCCGATTGCAGGTGGTGCAACTCGATGTCCCGCCGCTGCGCGACCGGCTCGACGACGTGGCGGCACTGGCAGACCACTTCCTGAAGAAGTTCGTCCGCGAGACCGGCCGCAAGATCAAGGGCTTCACGCCGTCCGCGCTGGTCAAACTCCAGGGCTACCGGTGGCCGGGGAACGTGCGCGAGTTGCGGAACGTGATCGAGCGCGCCGTCGCGCTGGGCGCCGCCGGCACGCACATCGACGCCGCGGACATCTGGCTCTCGGAGCTGGACATCAGTTTGGGCGTCGCGGGCGGCTACAAGCCGGAGTTGCTCGACGACGTGGAGAAGCGGCACATTCTGGAGACGCTGAAGCACACCGACTGGAACAAGTCGAAGGCCGCGGCCATTCTGGGCATCGAGCGCTCGACGCTCGACCGCAAGATCGAGAAGTTCGGTCTGGTGAAGTGATTGTCCGTTTTGTGGCACAGGCTTCCAGCCTGTGATTGTCAAACACAGGCTGGAAGCCTGTGCCACAAAATGCATGGCTTACATCCCGTCGGCTACCCTTCGCAGGATGCGCCCGTAATCCGGCGCCACCGAGTCCCACACGCCGCGCTTCTGCGCCCGGCGGTTCGGCCAGTTCACCAGGTTCAGGTGGTCGCCGTTCCACACGTCGTTGTGTTCGCCCCACGCGGCCGACGCGACCGACACGACCCCGTCGTTCGGTCCTTCGGCGCGGCTCACGATCCCGTGCGGGAACCGCCACGCTGGGCCGAGCCACTGGCCCTCGCACACGCCGGCGACCGAGTAGTACCGCACGTTCGGCGCGTCGAGGACCGTCTCGTTGAACCGGTGGCACACGGCCGCGGTGAGGTCGAGGAACGCCTGGTACGACAGCCCGAGCGCCTGAAAGAACGGCGTCGCCAGCCGCCCGAACCGGCGCACGTACCAGTCCGCGAACGGGCTGCCGCGGTGCGGCGTGCCGACGGTGGTCAGTGACTGCACGCGGTCTTCCATCCCGAGCCGGCTCACCATGAATCGCGCGTCGAGGCCGCCCATGCTGTGCCCGATCAGGTGGACGGGGCCGGCCGGTACGCGCTTCTGGATGAACCGCTTCAGTTCGGCGGCGCGCTCCGCGACGCCGCGCGTGCAACTCAGACGTGGCACCAGCACGCGGTTGCCAACCGCTTCCAGTTGCTCGCGGATGCCGGGGAAGTAGTCCTTGAGCGTCCGGCCGAACGCGACGACGCGGTCGTACCCGCACAGGCCGTGAACGAGGATGATCGGCGCGTCGAGTGTGGGAATGAGTGATTCGGGCACGGTCGTGAGCCGGGAGGGGATGCGAACGGTACAACGTAACGCAAGAGGATTAACATAGACCCTTCACGAGACCTTCGCAATGCAATTCCCCGTCGCGGAACCCGGCAAGACCCGCATCGGCTGGATCGGCACCGGCGTCATGGGCCGCTGGATGTGTCAGCACGCCATGACGAAAGGCTACTCCGCGACAGTATACAACCGCTCCGCGGACAAGGCGCAACCGCTGGTGGACGCGGGCGCGAAGCTCGCGAAGACGCCGAAGGAAGTGGCGGAAGCGTCCGACATCGTGTTCGCCATCGTCGGGTTCCCAAAGGACGTGCGCGAGGTGTTCCTGGGCGCCGACGGTGCGCTCGCGGGCGCGAAAGCCGGCACCATTCTCGTTGACATGACGACGAGCGAGCCGTCGCTGGCGAAGGAGATTCACGCGGCGGCGAAGGCGAAAGGCGTCGCATCCCTCGATGCTCCCGTGAGCGGCGGCGACGTGGGCGCGAAGAACGCGGCGCTGTCCATCATGATCGGCGGCGACAAGGACGTGGTCGCGGCCGTGCAACCGGTGTTCGAGGCGATGGGCAAGACGATCATTCACCAGGGCGCGCCGGGTGCCGGTCAGCACACGAAGATGGTGAACCAGATTCTCATCTCGTCGAACATGATCGCGGTGTGCGAGGGCCTGCTGTACGGGTACAAGGCCGGTCTGGACCTCGAAACGGTGTTCAAGAGCGTGAGCGTGGGTGCCGCGGGCAGTAAGGCGCTGGAAGTGTTGGGGCCGCGGATGCTCGCCCGCAACTTCGAGCCGGGTTTCTACGTGGAACACTTCATCAAGGACATGGGCATCGCGCTGGCCGAAGCCGAGAAGATGAACCTGAGTTTGCCGGGTCTGGGGCTGGCGAAGCAGCTTTACGAGGCCGTGCGTGCGCAAGGTTACGGTCGCAAGGGCACGCAGGCGCTTTTGCTGGCGCTGGAACATCTGAACAGCGTGAACCGCTGACGCGCGCGCCGTATCTAAATTCGTGCGGCTGCTCTCGTAATCGGCACGGTTGTAGGTTACCATAAATCTGTGCGCTCCTCCCAAATGGGGCGCCCGACTCCCAAAACCCATTGAGGCGCGTTTCGCGTATGCAAAAGGCCAAAGAAGAAGCGATCGAGGTCGAGGGCCGCGTGATGCAGTCGCTCGCGAACACCACGTTCCGCGTTCAACTGGACATCGGCGGCGAGATTATCGCTCACATCGGCGGGAAGATGCGCAAGCACTACATCCGCATCATCCCCGGCGACCGGGTCAAGGTGGAAATCTCGCCTTACGACCTGACGAAGGGCCGCATCACGTTCCGTATCCGCGGCTGACGCGGACCGGCGGGGGTGGAGTAGCAGACAACTCGTCGGGCTAATCCCCCGAAGCCGTAGGTGCGAATCCTACCCTCCGCGTTCGCACGCCAACTCCTTACACATCACGCTTTTCGTCGGGCGCGCCCCCGTCGAGGGTCGTCGCGTCCGGGTGCGCCAGCGGCCCTCGCCAGCCGGCCGAAATCGGCATCCCGTCTTCCGCGAGTGCCGCGGCGAGGAATCTCGCATTCACTTCACGCATTGCGGCTTCAAACTCGGCAATCTCTTCGGGCGTTGGCAGTGGGCGGGGTGGCCCGCCGGCGGACACTGGTAAATCGTCTTCGGCGAGAGATTGCGCCCGAACCGCGCGCAGTGACGCGACAAACGCGGTCTCTTCCTCGGCCGTCGGAGGTGGAGCGGGACCGCCGGTGGAAACGGGCGGTTCAGCGTCGAGCGGGTCGGAAGTGGTCATGCGAGTTCCATTCTGTTCTGCACCATTGAGCAACACACCGCGTCTTGCGCGGTTCATGTGCCTTTCGCACTCGGCCACAGGTTCAACAGGCTATGAACGAGGGATGGATCTCGTAGCAGTTTCGGATCTTCCAAGCTCCCCAAATCCCTCTTCGCACGCGATCCGAGGCGCTGAATTACCTTCACGATATTCTTACGGAGCGGGTTCTTGGGGACTTCCAAAAAGACGATAGCGTGGTGCCCTCGCCCTTGCAGATAACTCTGGATGTGGAGCACTCGCGCGGCCGGCGAGACCATCGTCGTGCCATTTCTTTCCGCCATCACTTGCACGAGGAGGTCATCGGCGCCGAGCTTCTTTAAGAAGTCCTGGCCGCTCCAATGAAATTGCTCGATCCGGAATTTCTTGGAAGAACGGAACCGTTTCCGGGCCTTTGGCAACCCCAACTTCTCTTGACGTTGAGCTTCTTCATCCCAGGATTCGCGGACGAGCGGAACAAGCCAAAGCGGTTCGTGTAGGGGCGCGGTTGTAGTCCTGACTTTTCCACCACCGGCGATCTTCGGTGGCTTGTAGAGCTTCTTCATCCGGCGCGCGTATTCGGGCGTCACGACTTCCCCCGCAAGCCCTTCAACGAACTCGCGGCACTGCTTGACCGTGTTCGGATTGGTGGTTTGAAGGGTCGCTTCTTGAAGTCTGTTGGCGGAGTGATTTGAGACGTTGGTTGAGCCGACGAATGCGAGGCCACCGGCAACGAAGACTTTCGCGTGGAGGTTCTTGACCGAGTTGACGCTCACGCCGCGAATGAGAAGTTTCAACACCTCGGCCGGGTTGGTTTGACCTGCTTTGACAGCGTCCTGACTCATGTTGAAGACGAGGAGACTTCCTTCCTCGAGAGGAAGCATCTCGGAGGCTTGCTTGCTGAAATACGCGACTGCAACGTAACACTTTCGCGAGTGCTTTTTGACCGCTTTGGTGATGTTTTCCCAGATTCCTTCCGTCAGGAGGATGTCGCTCATGTGTTTGGAAGCCTTTGTTGTTGCTACTCCGCGTCCCAGACAACCACCCGTCCCAAATCGCCGCCGGCTGCGAGGCGGAAGCCGTCGGGGGCGTAGGTCAGGCAGTACACCACGCCGATGTCCCACTTGTAGCTCGCACGCTCCTTGCCCGTCGCCACGTCCCACAAGCGCACCGTGAAGTCGAAGCCGCCCGTTGCCACCGTTGCGCCGTCCGGCGAAAACGCCACCGATTTCACTTGGCCTTTGTGCCCCTTCAGCACCGCGCGCTCGTGCTTTGTCTTGAGGTCGTAGAGTTTGGTGTTCCAGTCGTCCGCGACCGCGAGCATGGAACCGTCAGAACTGAGCGCGATCGCGGGGTAGTTGTGTTCTTGTGGGAAGTTGATTGGCTTGGGTGTGGTGATGTCCCAGACGCGCACCATGCGGTGGCCGGTCGCCCACGCGACGAGTTTCTTCTTCGGACTTGCGGAGATGGCGCGGACGCCGTTCGGCTCAGAGAAACTGTGTGGCAACTTGCGGTCGTTTACCACGTCCCAGAGTTGCAAGGAACCGCCGCTGGCCTTATCGCGGTCGCCGGTGCCTACCGCGACGATGCGCTCATCGAGAACCGCGAGCGATGTGACCGGTAGCGATGATTTCGGCCCGAACTCGCGCCACTCGTCGTTCTCGCGCCGATAGCCCATCCACCCGAACGCGCCGCCAACCACCAGCCCCGAATCGCCTGGCAAGTAACCGAGCGCGTGGACGGGAAGTACCTTCGGGCCGCGTTCGAGCAGAGATGTGACGTGCCCGTTCGCGTCGCGCACGAATACGGAGCCGTCGCGGGCGCCGGTTGCGACCTGGGAGCCGTCCGGGGCGAACGAGATCGCGTACACGACCGACTTGTGAACGACCGTGGATGTCTCGTGCCGGTGATCCTCGAACAGCAGCATATTCCCAAACCCCGCGACTCGGAACCGAAACCGGACTCCCCGCACCTGGGCCTGGTTCGGTATCCTGAGATTGTACACCCAAACTCCGCGCGTGCGCCAATATGGAAATCGAGTGGACCGACGAAGACCCGGTGAACGGGACGAAACGCTCCGTGCGGGCGTCGCGATTCGCCCGGCAGTGGACGTTCAAGACCCGCTTCCGGCGGTACGACAACTGGAAGGCCGTCCTCGAGCCGTCGCGCGACATGTGGGAAACGCTGCTCGACGCCCTCGAACGCCGCTACCCGCGCCGCGAAGGAGTGACGGACGAAGACCTGAAGCAGGTTCGCGCCATCGTCGCCCGCCTTCCGAAAGAGGAAGGCGAACCCGGAGCGTCAGCGACCGGGTAAGTTTTCTTCTCTGCCCCTCTCCCCTTGCGGGAGAGGGTGGCCGCGCTTCGCGGACGGGTGAGGGGTGAGCGGTTCTACGTATTACGCGAAGCTCTTTTCGCGAGTGAAGTCTCACCC
>CANLGS010000054.1 GCA_947490035.1 Gemmataceae bacterium | reverse complement strand
GGCTGCGCGCGCTGGCGGGCGCGGACTGGTTCCGCGGGCTGCGCGCGCTGACGCTCGACGACGGGCTGACGTCCGAGACGTTCGACGCGCTCGCGCGCCTGCCCGCGTTCCCGCGGTTGCACACGCTCGACCTGTCGCGCAACGACTTCACCGAGACCGCGTGGCTCACGTTCGCGCGGACGCGCACGTTCCCGGCGCTCGCGAAGCTGGTGTGCGACGACGGAACCTTCAACTACGCCGGAACGCGGGGCGACGTGCTGGCCGGCGCGACCGGGTTCGCGCTGAGTGTTTTGAGCCTGGCGCGGTGCGCCGCCGGCTCGTTCGTCGCCGACCTCGCCCGCGCGCCGTGGGCTCCGTCGCTCCGCATCCTGAACCTCTCCCAGAGCGCGCTCGCGCCGTCGGAGGTCAAGACGATCGCCGCGTGCAAGCGGTTCACCAGCCTGCAACACCTCGACCTGTCCGGCAACACGCTCGGCCCGTCCGGACTGGCGGCGCTGGCCGCGAATCCTGCACTGCGCGGTCTGCGCGCGCTGGAACTGGCCCACCTGCGCAACTACGACGAGCTGACGCCGGCACACTTCGACAAGTTCTTCACCAAGCTGAACATGCCGGACCTGCGTCACCTCAACCTGTCCGGGTGCCCGGTCGGCGCGACCGCCGCGAAGAAGCTCGCGTCCCCGAAGTTCGCGTCACTCACGCGGCTCGCGCTCAAAGGCTGTAAACTCTCCGACACCGCGGTTGCGACGCTGCTGGACGCACCGGCGCTGCGTAACCTGATCCAACTGGACCTGAGCGACAACGGTCTGAAGGTCGGGCCGAAGAAACTCGGCGACCCGTCGGTGCTGCCGAACCTCGCGTCGTGTTCGCTGGCCGGCAACCCGCTCGCGGCGCCGGTCGCGCGCAAGCTCCGCCAGCGCCCCGGCGTGACCGGCCTGCCGAAGGCGAAGCGCCGCGCGTGATTGCTTTGTGGCACAGGCTTCCAGCCTGTGTTGCTTTCACACAGGCTGGAAGCCTGTGCCACCAGAACCAAGACATACACCCACCGGAGAACCGTCATGCGTCGCGTTCTGCCTCTGCTCGTCGTGCTGGTTGCGCTCGGCGCGTCGCGCCTCGCCGCAGCGGACCCGGTCCCGCTCGACCCGCGCGGCTTGCCCGGTCCGCTTGTCATCGTCGGCGGCGGGGAGATGCCGCCGGACGCGCGCAAAGCGGTCTTCGACCTCGCCGGCAAGGACAAGGCGAAGATCGTCGTCATCCCGACGGCCAGCGCCAACGCAGACGACGCGCAGAAGGCCGACACGTTCCTGAAGCAGTGGGAAGAACTGAAGCCCGCGTCCGTGGTGCTGCTGCACACGCGCGACGCGAAGAAGGCGAACGACCCCGACTTCGTGAAGCCGCTCGCGGACGCCACCGCCGTGTGGTTCAGCGGCGGCGACCAGAACAAACTCACCGCGGCGTATCGCGGCACGCTGGTCGAGAAGGAACTGCACAAACTGCACGCGCGCGGCGCGGTGATCGGCGGCTCGTCGGCCGGTGCCGCGGTGATGACTGACCTGATGATCGCCGGCGGTGCCGACACCGCGAAGCTCGCCGACGGGTTCGGCTTCCTGCCGGGGTTCGTAACCGATCAGCACTTCGTCGCGCGCAAGCGCGCGACGCGGCTGGAAGGCGTGATCGCGGACAACCCAACGCGCGTCGGATTGGGACTCGACGAGGGCACCGCGATCGTCATTCGCGGGCGCGTGGCCCGCGTGATCGGCGATTCGACTCTGACGGTCTGCATCGCGAAGGGCGCGGGCAAGCCGGCCGCGAGTGACGAGTACAAGGCCGGGGCGATACTCGACCTGTGCCAGCTTCAACGGGCCGCGCTCAACCGCGCCGGAAGCCCACCGTTCCCGCCCGCGAAACCGCCCGCCGCGGAAGTGGCGAAGGGTTCGCTCGTGATCGTCGGCGGGGGCGGTGCCGGGCCGGACATCTGGAAGAAGTTCATCGACTTGGCGGGCGGCGTGGACTCGACTATCGTGGTCGTCACGTCCGCGATGGAAGACCCGCTTGCGCCGGAATCGGTGGAGGAGAAGATTCTCAAGAAGGCCGGGGCGAAGAACGTCGTCGCACTGCACACCCGCGACCGCAAGGTGGCCGACGACCCGAAGTTCTCGGAAGTGTTGTTGAAGGCGAAAGGCGTGTGGTTCAGCGGCGGCCGACAGTGGCGGTTCGTCGATTCCTACGAATCTACGCTCACCGAGAAGCGGTTCCGCGACGTGCTGGCGCGCGGCGGGGTGATCGGCGGCAGTTCGGCCGGCGCGAGCATCCAGGGCGAGTTCATGCCGCGCGGCCACCCGCTCGGCAACACCGTGATGGCCGCCGAAGGGTACGAGCGCGGCTTCGGCTACCTGCCGGGGTGCGCCGTCGATCAGCACTTCTTCGCGCGCAAGCGCACCGCCGACATGACCGGTCTGATGAAGCAGTACCCGCAGTACCTGGGCATCGGTCTGGACGAGGGCACCGCGATCGTCGTGACCGGCACCGTGGCGGAGGTGATCGGCCGGACGAAGGTCGCGTTCTACGACACGACGAAGAAGCCGGACGGCGAGAAGGATTACGAAGAGGTGCTGACCGGCGAGAAGTACGACTTGAAGGAGCGGAAGAAGGTGAAGTAGACAGAGGGCAGTCGTCTTGGTTTTCGCCCCGAAGGGGCGTTGGGTAATAGCCCAGGGAACGCGGCCAGGTGGTTCGCGACACCACACTCAGAGCTTTCGCCCTGAGCTATTCCCAACGCCCTTCGGGGCGAAGAGAGCAAACGGATTCACTTCTTGTCCGGCTTGGGAATGTCACCCTTCGCCGGCGCCCACTCGGTCGGCTTGTAGGAAATCTCCAAGTGCGGCGTTTCGATCCGCTTTCCCTTCTCGTGCCGACTGGTCATCACCGCGTCGAGGACGCCAGTCGTGACGAGTGTGCGCTCGACCGGGTACGGCGCGTGCCCGGTGTTTACCAGCGAATCGATTGCGCGCGTCAGTTCGGCGAAGTGCGCGTAGGGGTCCGGCGTCTGCAAATAGAACTGGCACGCGTCCGGCTTGTCCTGCCCCTTGCGCTGACCGGCGAAGATGAACCCGCCGCCGTCGCCGTCGCCGTCGTGCATCCAGCCGTTGAGCAGCACGACGAACGCGCGCAGACCGTCGCGGTACTCGACCTCGAACGTGCCCGCGGTCGCGGACTTCATCGTCGATTCGCGCACGTCGCCCTTGTCGTGTTTCAGAATCAACTTCAGCCCCGCTTCCAGCACCGGCTTCGTCCACTCCTGTTTGTCGAACGACTCCCACATCGTTTTGGGCGGGTGGAAGGTGACGGCCTTCACGCCGGTCTCGCCGCCCTTGCGCCGCTCGACCATGCACTGCAACCCTTCGAGCGCGTGGAACCCGTAACCCTCGAACGGCCCGTACCCGAACTGCACCGCGCCGACGAGTTCGCAGTCCTTCGGCAAAACGAGGTTCGGCCGGCGCCACGTCACCGGCACAGACGACCCCGCGAGGAACGGCACGAACAGCTTCCGCGAGCGGTCGTACATCCACTTCGCGTCGTCCCACGTGGCCGCGAGGTGCTTGTCGTTGAACACCGGCACGGACTTCTTCGTGTCCTCGAAGACCTTGCAAATCTCCTCGAAGAACCGGCGCCGCGGGTAGAGCGTCTGGCCCTTGTCGTTGGCCGGGTACTTGCCGTGTTCGCCGATGGACAGCACGCCGTCCACCGCGAGCGTCTTCCCGCCAAGCGTGAGCGCTTCGGCCACGGTGCCGTAGATGGTGAAGCCGTGCTTCTTGGCGAGGTCGCGGCTCATGTCGTTCTTCGGCACCTGATCGGTGACGACCGACACGAGTTCGAGGTTGGGTTTGGCGCCGTCGGGGTAGCCGCCGAGGATGTTGCGCAGGATCACGTCCGCGTGGGACGTTTTGCGATACTCGGTGACAACCGCCGCGACCTTCTTCGGGGGCATGGAGAAACTCGGAGAGAAGAGGGGAAGAGGAAGAGCCGCAGATGACGCAGTAGAACGCAGATCAAAACAGAAGAGAAGAACTGTTTTAAGAACACAGCCTTCTTGTCTTATCTGCGTTCTTCTGCGTTATCTGCGGCTCTTCCTCTTAACTCACGGTCATCGGGCGGCCGTTGTCCTTCGCGCTAAGGTTCAGCAGGAAGGGCGCGGCGCGCTTCGCCCACGCGTCGGGCTTGGGGTAACTGCTCGCGCCGTCGGCGAACGCTTGCCGCAGCATGTCCGTGTCGATGACGCCGGGGTTCAGCGGGATCGCGGCCATGCCGGGCGGCAACTCCTGCGCGAGCGCCAGCGTCAGACCTTCGATGGCGTACTTCGTGGCACAGTACGGCGCGACCTCCGGCGCGGTGCTGCGCCCCCACCCGCTCGACAGGTTCACGATCACGCCGGCCTTGCGCGCGACCATCGCGGGGGCGAACGCCTTGAGGACGTAAAAGACGCCCATCACGTTCACGTCGAGGACGGCGAGGAACTCGTCGGCGGGCACCTCCCACAACGGCGCCGGTGTGTTCATGATCGCCGCATTGTTGACGAGCAAATCCGGCGGGCCGTACTTCGCCAGCACCTCGTTTGCCCAATTGCCGACCGCGTAGCAATCAGTCACATCGACCTGCGCGAAGCTGTGCGGGCCGGGGAAGTCGGCGCGGAGGGCGCGCACGTGGCCGTCGCTGCGACCGCATCCGACGACGGTGTGCCCGCCGACGGCGAACGCCGACACCAGCGCCCGACCCAGACCGCGCGTCGCGCCCGTGATGACGATGATTTTGGACATGGCGTTTTCTGCCTGGGTAGGTGCCGCTTGCCGAGCGGCACGGGCTAGCCCGTGAGGTGAGCGTTACGAATACCCTTGAAGCGGTCCGAGTTGGGCAGCGTGCCGCTCGGCAAGCGGCACCTACCCAAACAGCTTCGCCTACCGCTTGCCGAAGACCTGCACCCAATACGGTTCGCCCTTGGCGTTCTTCGCCACCGCGACTCCGATCTCGGTGTACTCCTTTTTCAGGATGTTGTCGCGGTGACCTTCGGAGTCCATCCACCCGGTCAGCACTTCCTTCGCGTCCTTCTGGTTCCACGCGATGTTCTCGCCGACGAACCCGGACTTGTACCCCGCGGCCTTCGTGCGGTCGGACGGGGTTTTCTCGTCCAGCACGTGTTCGAGTTTGTCCTGTTTAGCCATATTCTCCGCGTGCTTGCGGGCCGCCTCCATCAGTTGCGGGTTGGCCTTCAGCGGCTTCAGCGCGAACGTCAGCCGCTCGTCGTTGGTGCGGTCGATGACGGCCTGTTCGTCCGCGGTCAGTTTCAATTCGTCCTTCTTGTCGTCTTTCTTGTCGTCGGCGCCGGCGAGTGGGACCAGAGCCAGCACAAGTGCGAGAACGGCGAACCGGCTCATGGTTTGCTCCGAACGAGGAAGGAAGGCGTTATTGTGCCCGGTCGCGGGGGTTGACACAACAGCGCACCCGTTGCGCTCGCACGGAGCGAAGGAGCAGAGCCGCAGATAACGCAGAAGAACGCAGATCAAAGCCGAGAATAGAGTTCTTCAAAACACTCCTGTCTTCACTCTTGATCTGCGTTCTTCTGCGTTATCTGCGGCTCTGCTCCGCGGGATCGCTCGCGAGGGTGAAACCACATTGTGAGAATTGACACGGGGCGCCGTTGTAAGCTATAGTTAACGGGCCCAATTCACGAGCGCGTCTTTGCGCGGGCCGGACGCCCGCTCTCGTGCGGGCAGGATGCTGGCTTCCCCTTCTCCGGGAAGCCGTTCGACGAGCCGCCAGCCCTTTCTCCCGGCGGCGAAACTGGAACTCTTGCGGGCCGTGCCCGCGGCCGTGGTACGAACCGAAATGGGAACGCCGACCGACCCGACCGACCCGACCGGCCGACCGTCCTCGGCGAAGCCCGCCGCGCCGGCCCCGTCGTCGGCTGCGCCGGAGCAGAAACCGCTACCGCCCGAAAAGAAGGACGGGTCCACGGACTCCCACCAGCAGAAACACTCGCTGTCCGATCTGGTTCGCACCGGCGGTTCGTCGCGGGCACGCTCCACCGAGTCCGACATCGCGCACTTCCTCGCGCACCCGCAAGGCGCCGCGGCGAACACCGACAACGCGCCCACGGTCATCACCCAGAACGCGAAGAAGACCGCGCACGGGCCGCAGCCGGTGCCGCTGGAGTACACGGGCGAGGCGCCGTCAATCGCCGGGCGCCGGCTGGGCCACTACGAACTCATCGAAGCCATCGGCGCCGGCGGCATGGCCGCCGTGCTGAAGGCACGCGACCTCGAACTCGGCCGCATCGTCGCGCTGAAAATCCTGCCGCCCGAAGCCGCACGCGACCCCGAGAGCGTGACCCGCTTCAAGCAGGAGGGGCGCGCCGCCGCGAAGCTCGACCACGAGAACGTCGCCCGCGTCTACTA
Source organism: Gemmataceae bacterium (assembly GCA_947490035.1). Classification (GTDB taxonomy): domain Bacteria; phylum Planctomycetota; class Planctomycetia; order Gemmatales; family Gemmataceae; genus Gemmata. Next base: position 5,013 of record CANLGS010000054.1, on the reverse strand, counting down.
CTGCGGTGAGGACCAGGGGCTGCACTTCATCGCCTTCGAGTTCGTCGAGGGCGACAACCTGCGCGTCGTCATCGACCGCCACGGGCTGCTTCCGGCCGGCGAGTGCGTCGGGTACATGATGCAGGTCGCCGCCGGGTTGAACCACGCCGCCGAACGCGGAGTCGTCCACCGCGACATCAAACCCTCGAACATCCTCATCACCCCGGACGGGCGCGCGAAGATCGTCGATATGGGTCTCGCGCGATACCTGGGTTCGGAACTGGTGAACGGCACCGTCACGCAGTCCGGGGTGACGCTCGGCACGTTCGACTACATCTCGCCGGAGCAGGCGCTCGACCCGCGCCGCGCCGACGTGCGATCGGACATCTACTCGCTCGGCTGCACCTTCTACCACGCGCTCACTGGGCGCCCTCCGGTGCCCGAAGGGACCGCCGCCCGCAAGCTCCGCGCGCACCAGGAAGACGACTTCCTCGACCCGCGCGAGATCAACCCCGCGATCCCCGACGAACTGGCCGCGATCCTCGCCCGCATGATGATGAAGGACCAGAGGGACCGCTACCAGACGCCGACGGAACTGATCGCGCATCTGAAGGGGCTGGCGGATCGGCTGAACGTCGCCGACGCGCTCGCGCACGACGCCGCGGCCCAAGCGGTGCCGGCGCAATCACAGTTCGCGCCCGACTCGCCGCGTATCCGCCCGTGGTGGATCGCGGCCGCCGTCGCGGTGGCGCTGGCCGTGGTCGCGTTCGTCGTGTCCACCAGTGGCCCCGGCGTCCCCGTCCGCCCGGCGTGGGACGACACGCCGAAGGATAAGGCCGCCGGCAAGGACGACATCGTGAAGTGGGCGCCCCAGCCCGGCGCGCCCGCGCCGGCCGGCGCGCCCGTGAAGACGGTCGAAGAGTTGGTGGAGAAACTTAAAGACACGACGACGACAAAGGTGGTACTCGCGGCCCGCACGTTCGACCTGACGAAGGTGCCGGAGGGTGTCGCGTTCCAGGGGGCCAGGCTCGAACTCGTCGGTGCCGGACCCGGCGCGAACGGAACGAAACTGATCGTCACGGCCCGCGCGGCGCGCGGCGCCGGTTCGCTCACGCTCGCGGCGGGCACCGTTGCGGTCCGCGGCGTCTGGTTCGACATCCACGAAGCCGCGGACGAAGAAGCGCCGAGCGCCAACCAGACCACCGGGTTGCGGATCGAGGACGCGACCACCGTCGAACTCACCGACTGCGTGTTCGCGCCGAACGAGGCGCTGCGGAACCGCACCGACCCGCCGCGTGCGGTGTCGGCGTCGCGTGCCCCCGAGAGTACCGACCCGCTCGCCCTCAGTGCGACGCGGTGCCTGTTCGCGCCCGGCGTGGTCGCGGTGGCGCTCCCTGCCGGCGCGAACGCAACCTTCGCCGACTGCGGCTTCGCCCCGCACGCCGCGGCGGTGCAGTTCGCCGACGCGACCGCGGGCGAACCCGGACCGCGCGCGGAGGTGAAGTTCACCCGCTCGTCGTTCATGCTCGAATTCGACGGCGCCGCGGTCGAAACTGGCGCGCCGGCCGACCTGCTGGTCACCGCCGCGGACTGCGTGTTCGCGCCGGTTAACGCCAAGACCGCGGACGCGGTCCGGTCCGGCGTGGTCGTTCGCGTCCGCGGGGAGAAACTGCGGGACGTGCAATTCGCGGTGCCGCTCGGGCACACGAACGCGTTCTACCGCGTCAACCCGGTTAGCACGTCGGCCGGACCGGTGACGTTCGAGGACAGCAAGACGGTCACCGGACTGTCGGTCGAAGAGAAGGGGCGCGTCGATCTGAAGCAGCGCCTGTGGTCCGACACCGAACCCGCCACGACGGCTGCCTCAATCAGCCCGTGGAAAGCGTTCCGGCTCCAGATCGACACCGAGTCGGCGCCGTTCACCGCGAACAAGGGGGAGCGCCCGGAACCGCTCGGCGTCGCGTTCCACGACAAGGCCAACACGTCGTTCTGGCTGCACCGGGCCTACCCGGACCTGGGTTCCTGGCCGCCGGCGCGCACGGTGTCCGCGGCCGAGTTGAAGACGAAGGTCTGGTATCCGAACGCCACAGCCACCGACCTTCGGGTGCCCGGCGTGTTCAGCGATCTCCGCATGTTGTTGAGGGACGCGCGCCCGGACGACATCATCCTGATCCGGCACACCGGCGATCTGAAGGTGGACGGCGAGGAACTGAAGGCCGCGACCAAGCCGACCGACGCCGACCTGCGGGTGACGTTCAGGCCGTATCTTGAGTGTATTTTCGTGCTGGTGAGTCAGGGAGACGAGGAGAACGATCAGAGCCTGTTCAAGTTGAAGTCCGGCGAGGTGACGTTCGACGGCATCCACTTCCGAATCCAGCCGACGCGCGCGAAGGGCGAGGTCGTCTCCGCGGTCGCGATCAGCGGCGGCAAGAGTTGCACGTTCAAGAACTGCGTGTTCACGCTCGCCGAGAAGGACGACTCGCAGGCCGCCGCGGTGTACCTGCCGGACGTAGCCAAGCTGATGACGATGGAGCCAGGCTCGCGGCCGGCGCCGAAGGTAAAGTTCGACCACTGCGTGATCCGCGGGCGCGGGCGCGGCGTGTGGGTCGAGGTCACGCGCCGGCTGGAACTGACGATGACCGACACGCTCACCGCGCTCGACGGCCCGGTGCTGCTGACCGAAGCGGGCGGCAAGCCGGCCGCCGGCGGAGTCAGCACCGCGAAGTTCCACCGCGTCACCGCGTTCGTCGGCGGGCCGCTCATCGAGATGCACGGCGGCAAGACCGCCGACGCGGCGCGCGCGTCCGGTTTGTTGAAGCTCGAAGTGGAAGCGGACGAGTGCCTGTTCGTCGCGGTGCCGGGCGCGGGGCGGCCGCTGGTGGACCTCGAAGGCGTCGATCCGACCGACTGGACATCGGCGCTGAGTTGGAAGGTGAAGAAGGCCAACCGGTACGCGAACTTCGACGCGACAGCGGTGGTCGCACTGATCCGTCCGGGCGGCGACGGGGTCGCGAAGGAATGGGGCTGGAACGACTGGGTGGACAACGCGGGCGAACCGGTCAGCGGGACCGGCAAGCGGCTCGGCAAGGTGACGTTCGCCGCACCGCCGGCCGGTCTGAAGGAACTCGCCGCCGTCAAGCGGGCGGACATCGCCACCACCGCGGTCGATTTCCCCGACCTGAAGGGCACGAAGGTGACCGACGCGGGCACCGACCCGGAGAAGTTGCCTGAGTAGGTAGCCCGCCACCCCGCGGCGGTGCTTTTGGCTTCGGCTTTCAAACGGAGACCGCCACGGAGTGGCGGGCGACACTCACTTCTTCTTCTCGCTCTTCTTCTTGGCCGTCGCGGGCTTCTTGGCCGGCTTCTTGGGTTCGGGCGCCTTCGCGGGCGTGTCCTTCGGGCCGAAGATCGCGTCGTACCCGTTGCCGAACTTCCCGTCTTCCGACATCCCCATCCGAATGATGCTCATGACAATCTCCTGGTGTGAGTAGTTGTGGCCCGTCGTTCGTCAGTGTAGCCCGCGCCGGCGCGGCGCGCGAGTCATTTTCCGCACGCGAAGCGGAACAGAATCTCGGCCGCCGGTTCCAACTGCGCGAGGTCGATCCACTCGTCCTTGGTGTGCGCCTGGGCGATGTCCCCCGGCCCGAACACGACCGAGGGCACGCCGCCGACGGCCACGCGCGACGCGTCGGTCCCGAACGGCACCGAATGAACCGTGTGCGTGCCGACGACCGAATCGATGGTCGCCCCGAACCGTTTCACCAACTCCACCGACTGCGCCGGGTCCAGCGGCGTACAGCCCGGCGAAGCCTGCGTCAGCGTGAACGGGAAGTCCACGCCCGGCAGCGCGCGGAGGAACGCGTCGAGGTCGGCGGTCGCGGAGTCGAAGGTCTCGCCCGGCAGCAGCCGGCGGTCCACTTCGGCGCGGCAGAAGTCCGGGACGGTGTTGGGCGACACGCCGCCGCCAATTCGCCCGACAGAGATGGTCCGCGCGCCGAGCACCGGGTCCGGCGGCAGGCTCTGCAACTGCTGCGCGTACTCTTCGATGCCGCGGATCAGCCGCGCCATGTTGTACACGGCGTTCACGCCCTGTTCGGGCCTGGAACTGTGGCACGCCCTTCCTGAGGTTTCGAGTGCCCAGCGCGCGACGCCCTTGTGCGCGTTCACGATGTTCAGCAGTGTCGGCTCGGCGACGATAGCGTAGTCGGCGCGCAGTCCGGATTGCATGAGGTGCGACACGCCGAGACCGCCGTTTTCCTCGTCCACGGTGAACGCGAGCGTGACCTTCGCGCTGCCGGCCGGCTTTTCGCGCACCAGCCGCGCGAACGCGGCAAGCATGACCGCGCCGCCGGCCTTCACGTCGCACGACCCGCGCCCGTACAGTTTCCCGCCCTCGACCTTCGCACCGAACGGCTCGACGATCATGCCGTCCACGGGCACGGTGTCTTGGTGCGCTTCAAACATCACGCTGAACGGCGCCGGCGTGGGCGGGGTGTAAGTGGCGACGAGGTTGTCGCGCCCTTCGACCACCCGCTGGCGATGGAACTCGCAGCCGAGCGCGCGCAGTTGCTCTTCGAGGAAGGCTGTGACGCGCGACTCGTACAGGATGGAAGGGTCGATGTCAGTGCGACCCATGGGGTTCACTGAGGGAAGCTGAACGAGCCTGGCGAGCAGTTGTGGGAGTGACAGCATGAGGTTATACGTACCCCCAAGCCCACCCTTTGCAAAGGGTGGGCTTGGCACTGGAGGTGAGCTTGGCGCTGGGACTGGACTTAGAACAGGAACAGGGTCTTGATACGTCCACACCCAAGCTCCTTCGCTCTTGTGGCGCACGATGTAGTTGAAGGCTTTCTCCTGGTGCTTGCGATCATTGATGGGCGTGGCCTTACTGATTTGCGTGACTTGAGGTTTGCTATAACATCATGGCTCAGAATAACATGGAGAGGAAGCCATGGTGTTACCGCCCCCTCAGAAGGCCAAGGGCACATCTCAGAATCCCTTCTCCCTTGGGGTACTCAGCCGTCTTCCGTTGGC
>CANLGS010000053.1 GCA_947490035.1 Gemmataceae bacterium | reverse complement strand
TTCCAGGCGGGCGAAATCGGTATCCTCGGGCCAGTGGTAAGGCATGCTGCCGACCTCCACATTCTGGGTCGCCGCCGGCGATAAGATGATCACGCAAGAGCTTACACCCGCAATACGCTACCTTCTAGCCCTCTCGCGGATCGTTGATTCTTTTCCCCATGCCAACCACCGTTCTCGCGCTCGCGTCGTACTACAAGGGCAACCGGTTCCTCGAACGGCTTGCGGCCGAGGGATGCACGGTCTACCTCCTCACCGTCGAGTCGGCGCTCAAAGAAGAGTGGGCGCGGCACGCGTGCGCCGACGTGTTCGCGGTCGCAAACTTCCTCGACCGCCGCGCGATGACCAACGCGGTCGCCTTTCTGATGAGGTCGCGAAAGATCGACCGCATCGTCGCACTCGACGACTTCGACGTGGAGGTCGGCGCGAACCTGCGCGAACACTTCCGCATGACGGACACCGGGCACGACGAGTCCACGTCGCGATACTTCCGCGACAAGCTCGCGATGCGCGCCAAGGCGCGCGAGATCGGCGTCCGCATCCCCGACTTCTGCCCGCTGTTCAACCACGACGACGTGAGGGCGTTCCTCGCGCGCGTGCCGGGGCCGTGGCTCGTCAAGCCGCGCTCGGAAGCAAGCGCCGCCGGCATCCGCAAGCTGCACACCGCCGACGAAGTGTGGAAGCGCATCGACGAGTTGGGCGACGATCAATCCTTCTGCCTGATCGAACAGATGGTGCCGGGCGACCTGTTCCACGTCGATTCGCTGTGCGTCGGCGGGAAGGTGATCTTCGCGGAGGTGAACGCGTACTGGCGACCGTTGCTCGACGTGTACCAGGGCGGCGGCGTGTACGCGACCCGCACGTTTCCGCGCGACCGGCCCGAAGTTTCCATGCTGACTCAGGCCAACGCGCAGGTGCTCGAAGGCTTCGGCCTCGGCTGGGGCGCGTCGCACACCGAGTTCATGATCGCGCACGCCGACAAGCAGTGCTACTTCATCGAGACGAGCGCGCGGGTCGGCGGCGCGAACACCGCGGAGATGGTCGAACACGCGACCGGCGTGAACCTGTGGTCCGAATGGGCGAAGGTCGAACTGTGTCGCGGTACCAGCGATTACAAACTGCCGCCGCTGAAGCAGCGGTTCGCCGGCGTGGTCGTCTCGCTCGCGCGGCAGGAACACCCCGACACGTCCGGCTTCACAGATACCGAGATCGTCTACCGTATGACGCTGAAGAACCACATCGGGTTCGTGGTGGCGGCCGACACCCCGGCGCGCGTCGAGGAGTTGCTGACGCGGTACATGGACCGCATCGCCCGCGACTTCAACGCGGTGCTGCCGCCGGCGGACACGGCCGCGATCTGACCGCCGCGCCGCCCGGCCACAGCTCAGTAGTTCACCTGGAACTGCACGCGCAACGCGCTGCCGGTGAAGTTGCGGTACGACCGCGCGTTCGCCCGGTCGAGCGCGGTCAGACTGACGTGGTCCAGGAGGTTGTACTCGACCACCAGTTCCATCTCCTTGCGGATCTGCCACTCCACGCCCAAATCCCACTGGCTGCTGACGCCGAACGGGGCGTTCACCACCGACTTGTAGCCGCCGTTGTAGTACTGGTACCGGACGTACGGGGTGAAGATGCCGTAGTCGGCCGTGTCGTGCTTGTACATCGCCATGACGTAGCCGCCCTGGAGCGGCCGCACGAACACCGTCCGCTGGTCGTCGCTCAGCCCCGGCCCCTCGCCGTAGTTCCACTCAGCCTGGAACCCGAACGGCTGCGGGTACCACACGAACGTGGCCGCGACCCGCTGGTCGCGGTGCCCGCGGCGGTCCCCGGTCGCCTGCGTTCCGGTCGGCGTCTGGGCCGGGCCCGTGCCCAGCGGTCGGATCGCGCCGCCGGCGACCACGGTTTCGCCGGTGTAGCCCTGGACGCCCGCCTCCACCACCTGCCCGCTGGCCAGCATGACCGGCCACGTGAGCCTGGCGACCGCGTGTAAGTTCCGGTTCTGTTCGAGCTGCGACCCGCCCTGCCCGGTGTACACGCCGAGGCCGAAGACGCCGTAGTTGCCCGACCCCTTCAGCCCGCCGTCCACGAGGTCGCGGAACAGGTGCTGCTTGTCCTCCGGGGTCCAATAGTAGAAGACGCCCAGGTCCCGCTCGTTCGGGCTGACGCCGGAGTTGATCGGGTCGGTCCGGTCGAGCGGGACGCGGTTCTGGCTGGACTGCAGGTTCTCGAACCCGAACGGCACCTTCGACAGGCCGACCCGCAACCGGTGGACCTTGGTCGCGTCGATGTACACGTCGGCGTAAAGGTCGCGCATCTGGGCGAACATCGTGGCGGTCGAGCTGCCGGGCGGGGTGTTGGCCGCGTCCACCTGGGCGTACAGGCCGAGGTGGTCGGTCACGTCGCCGGACAGGATGAACCGGCCGCGGCGCACCGAGAAGCCTTCCGCCTCGCCGGTGAGCGCGCGGTCGCCGAGGATGCTCACCGGCACTCCAGTCGGGTCGTTGTCGAGGGTGCGCCCGAACCGGAACTGCGTGTACCCGCGGATGCTCAACTTCTCGTACCAGTGCTTCCCGTTCGCCCCGTGCGGGTGCAGGGAGTCGAACAGCGGTTTCAGCCCGTAGTTGTCGTTGTCGTGGAGCGAGTCGTACAACCCGGCGGCCTTCCCTTTCGGTGCCGCGTCCGCCGGCACCAGCGGCACCGGCGGCACCGGCGGGGCCGCGGCGGCATCGCCCGACGCGAGCGGCACGCCGAACAACGCCCCGCCGGACGGTTCGACCGGGACCGGGTTCTGGGCGCCCGCGTCGGTCCCGCCGAACAGTACGCAGCAGATCACCATCGCGCCGCCGCGCCGACAGAGGACGGTGAGTCGCATGTCCATTCCATACAGCTTGTTGGGCCAGGTTCGGCGCGACAGATAGCATGAAGGTTTGGCACATTCCAGATGAAGTTCGGGCGGGCCGTGGAACCGGGGGAACCGGCAGCGCCCGCGCGACCGGGCGGCCGGCACGCGAAGTTCCGTCATGTGAATTCTCGACATCGGGCATTCGCGTCGAATAGAATGCACGAATCCTCTCCGCCCACAGAGTCGATCGGGGGAGTTCCGCCATGCCGCGCCGACCCGTGATCGGGATCGCCACACAAACCCTCCCCGGCGTGCCGGGCGAGCGGCAGCCGTGCTGGCTGATGGGCCGAAGTTACATCGAAGAACTGCGCAAGGTCGGCGCGGTGCCGTGGGACATTCCCCCCATCCCGCACGACCCGCACACGCTCCGGGAAATCTTCGACCGGCTCCACGGCGTGTTCATCACGGGCGGCGTGGACGTGGACCCGACGCGCTACGGCGAACCCAAGTCGGCGCTGTGCGGCACCACCGACCCGGACCGCGACGCGGTCGAGATTGCTCTCCTCCAACACGCGCTCGCGCGGCAACTGCCGGTGCTCGCGGTGTGCCGCGGGATTCAGATTCTCAACGTCACCTGCGGCGGCACGCTCTATCAGGACGTGAGCGCGCAAGTCCCGACGGCGCTGAAGCACGACTTCTTCCCCACGCCCGAACAGCCGAGCCGCAAGTACCTCGCGCACGACATCACCGTGAAGGCCGGCTCGCGCCTCGGCCGCATCCTGGGCGACGGCATCGTGCCGGTGAACAGCATGCACCACCAGGCGATCAAAGACCTGGCGCCGAACCTCGCGGCCACCGCGCACGCCCCGGACGGCATCATCGAAGGGATCGAGGGGATGGACGGTCAGTACCTGATCGCGGTGCAGTGGCACCCGGAGGAGCTGACCGAGACGCAGCCCGGCATGGCGCGGCTGTTCACTACCTTCGCGAGCGCCGCCAGCGCCGCCTGACCCTGAAGGCGCAAGAGGAAGAGAAGAGCCGCGGATGACGCAGACGGACGCAGATCAAAGCCAAGAGGCAGAGTTCTTCAACACACTCTTCCTCTTGGTCTTGATCTGCGTCCGTCTGCGTCATCCGCGGCTCTTCTGTATTGTTTGAGATTTCTCGCGAAGCCGGCACCACAAGAATCACTTGTAAGAGGAAGAGAAGAGCCGCGGATGACGCAGACGGACGCAGATTAAAGCCAAGAGGCAGAGTTCTTCAACACACTCTTCCTCTTCGGTCTTGATCTGCGTCCGTCTGCGTCATCTGCGGCTCTTCTGCTTTCTGTATTCTGTCTTTTATCCCAACTGGAGCTTCCACCATGCGCCTGCTCGCACTCGTTGCCGTCGTGCTGTTCGCGTCGCCCGTTGGCGCGGCCGACCTCGAAAGCCGCATCGCGCCACTCGCGAAGGACCACAAGGGCAAGGTCGCGGTCGCGGTGAAGCACCTCAAGACCGGCGAAGAGTTCTACCTCAACGCGGACGAGGCGATGCCCACCGCGAGCCTCATCAAGCTGCCCATCATGGTCGAAACGTACTGGCAGGTCGAAGAGAAGAAGCTGAAACTCGACACGAAACTGACGCTGACGAAGGACGACAAGGTGCAGGGCAGCGGCATCCTCACGCCGAACTTCTCGGACGGCGCCACGTTCCCGCTGAAGGACGCGGTCAGGCTCATGATCGTCTTTTCCGACAACACCGCGACCAACATGGTGCTGGACCAGATCGGCCTTCCGGCCACGAACGCGCGGATGGAGAAGCTCGGCTTCAAGAACACGAAGATCAACGCCAAGGTGTTCAAACCCGAAACGCGCATCGACCAGGAGTTCGGCAAGAAGTACGGCCTCGGCAGCACCACCGCGAAGGAGATGGTTCAGTTGCTCGAACTGATGGACGCGGGCAAGGTGGTGTCGCCGGAAGCGTGCAAGGAGATGCTGGGCCACCTGAAGGCGTGCGACGACAAGGAGAAGATCGTGCGCTTCCTGCCAACGGGCACGGTGGTCGCGCACAAGACCGGCTCCGTGAACGCTTCCAAGACGGACGCGGGGATCATCTACACCAAGAGTGGTCCGGTCGCGCTGTGCGTGCTGACCGACGGCAACACCGACCAGCGCTGGGTGATCGACAACGCCGCGCAGGTGCTCATCGGCAAGATTGCGCGTGAGGTCTACGAGCACTTCGAGGGGAAGAAGGACGAGAAGAAATAGCCGCAGCTCAAAGGCAGAAGAAAATGCAGCCGCAGATGACGCAGACGGACGCAGATCAAGACCGAAGAGGAAGAGTGTTCTGAAAACTCTCTCTTGGCATTCGTCGGCGTCATCTGCGGCTCTTCTCTTGGCGAAGACAGAAGAGCCGCAGATGACGCCGACAGACGCAGATCAAAGACGGAAGAGAATTCATTTTGAGAGAAAGACAATAAACGCGGCGGAGTCTGCCAAACGCGATGAGTTCAAGCACGGGGAGATCACCGAAAAAGTCATCGGCGTCTTCTTCGCCGTGTACAACGAACTCGGCTACGGCTTCATCGAGAGCGTTTACCACAAGGCCATGTTGATTGCTCTCGCCGACGCCGGTCTGACGGTCGAGACGCAGGCGAGCCTGCCGGTCTTTTTCCGCGGCCACCTCGTCGGCGATTTCCGCGCCGATATCCTTGTGGAACGGGTCGTGATCCTCGAACTGAAGGCGACGAGCGACTTCGCGGCGGCCAACGAGTCGCAGTTGCTCAACTACCTCAAGGCGTCGGCCGTCGAGGTCGGGTTGTTGCTCAACTTCGGACCGAAACCCAAGTTCAAGCGATTCGCGTTCGACAACGAACGGAAGCGGTCGCGGCCCGCAATCGAATTCTCCTGACTGCGTTCTTACACCGCTTTCTGCCTTGAATCTGCGTCCGTCTGCGTCATCTGCGGCTCTTCTGTTGGCGAAAACGAAGAGCCGCAGATGACGCAGACGGACGCAGATGTAAGCCAGGGGACTGAGTTCTTCAGAACACTCTTCCTCTTCGGTCTTGATCTGCGTCCGTCTGCGTCATCTGCGGCGTCTTCTCTTCCTCTTCTCTCCGAGGTTCCAATGGCGAAAAAGCAACTGCGCGTCGGCATGATCGGGTACGGGTTCATGGGCCGCGCCCACTCGAACGCGTACAAGCAAGTCGGTCAGTTCTTCCCCTCTCAACACGAAGTCGTGCTGAAGGCCGCGTGCGCGCGGAACGAGGCCGAAGTCAAGAAGTTCGCCGCGCAGTGGGGCTACGAGTCCACCGAGACCGACTGGAAGAAGCTCGTCGCGCGCGCCGACATCGACGTGATCGACATCTGCACGCCCAACAACATGCACAAGGAGATCGCGCTCGCCGCCGCCGCGAACGGGAAGGCGATCCTGTGCGAGAAGCCGCTCGCGATGAACGTCCCTGAAGGGCGCGAGATGGTCGCGGCGGTCGAGAAGGCCGGTGTCGCCAACATGGTGTGGTACAACTACCGCCGCATACCGGCGGTCACGCTCGCCAAGAAGCTCATCGAGGAAGGGCGGCTCGGCAAGGTCTACCACTACCGCGCCAAGTTCCTTCAGGACTGGACGATCAAGTCCGACCTGCCGCAGGGCGGGCAGGGGCTGTGGCGGCTCGACGTGGCCGCCGCCGGCAGCGGCGTCAGCGGCGACCTCCTCGCACACTGCATCGACACTTCGATTTGGCTCAACGGGCGTTTAGACAGCGTGTGCGCGATGACGGAAACCTTCGTGAAGGAGCGCATGCACAACCTGACGGGCAAGGTGGAGAAGGTCGGCATCGACGACGCCTGCACGTTCATGGGCCGCTACGAGAACGGTTCGCTCGCGAACTTCGAGAGTACCCGCTACGCGCGCGGTCACAAGGCCGCGTACACGTTCGAGATCAACGGCGCGGACATGAGCCTCGCCTGGGACTTACACGACCTCCAACGGCTTCAAGTGTTCGACTACAAGGACGACAGCAAGATTCGCGGCTGGAAGAGCATCCACGTGACGGACAACAGCCCGGACCACCCGTACATGGCGAACTGGTGGGTGCCGGGCCTTTCGATCGGCTACGACGCGAGCTTCACGCACCAGGTCGCGGACTTCATCCAGGGTCTTGAGACCGGCAAGCCGGCCGCTCCGACGTTCAAGGACGCGCTGGAAACGCAGTGCGTGCTGGACGCCATCCTCGACTCGGCGAAGAGCGAAAAGTGGGTGCCCGTGGCAAAGGGGTAATCAGTTCTCGGCGCGCCGCCGCTGAGAACGGCGACGCGACTCCGCAGCGCGAAGACGATGGGGTTCGCGCAGAACGGTATGCGCGAGGAGGGGCGAAGCCGCTCCTCCGCGAAAGTTGACGCGCAGGAAGGGCGGGGTTAGGATCGCGTGAAGTGGTTGAGGTGGTTTGCTGTACGGTGTAACGAGAAACTCGTTGACAAGCAGCGGAGCGTGATCGGTGGCACTCATCGTTCGCAATTTTTGCCGCTGCTGTGGCCGGCCGCTTCGAGACTGGCAATCGGACAGGTGTGAGGGCGTTCCGGCATCCGGGTCATGTCTCATAGACATGCTTGAGTTGGAGCGACGCACCTCGCTCTATTTTGTAAATGCCGGTGACCCCAAGCTGCCACTCGTATTCAGATCGGGCCGCGGTTGTCCTTTAGAGCCGAATGATTTTGACGCAAGCCCGGCCCAGGAAAATGCAATCCGTGTGCTTGAGGATTACGACCCCCAGTGAAGTTTGGTGTCGAGTTTTTCCTCCGTCGCGAGTTCCCCATGCCGCTGCGGTCCGGTCGGTGTAGTGGGTCGTTCGGCGAAGCGGAAGTTCCGAGGCGACGCAGGCGGGGTAGACATCAAACTCGGGTCCGCGAGAATCCACGCATGAGTACGCAAACCGTCACTGCGTCGGCACTCGACCACACGTTCAGGACACTCGTCGCGGAGTGGCACGCGGCCACGCGATTCACGGCGTCCCCGGCGGCTGCGGCCGCACACCCCGCGTACCGTGCGATCATCGACCTCGGACCGGACGCCGTGCCGCTGATCCTCGCTGCCCTTGCGGACGCACCGGACCCGTGGTTCGCAGCCCTTCGCGAGTTGACCGGAGCCGATCCGGTGCCGTCCGCGGACCGGTGCCATCCCGCGGTCGCGGCTGGTCATTGGCTTGCCTGGGGCCGTGCCCGCGGACTGGTGTAGACCGCCCATGCTCCCTCCGATTCTCCTGGCCGGACGTGCCGACACACGTCGCGCGGTAGTCGGCCGACGGTCGGCTCTCTGAGGGCTTCAAACATGGCGAAGGCGAAGACGGCGACACACGTCGCGCGGTAGTCGGCCGACGGTCGGTGGTCGAGCAAGTTGGGGCGGGACTGCGTGGTCAGTCACGCCACGCCCGAAGGGGTCGCGGGGCCGGTGTACGGATCGGTCGTCGCTTACCTGCGCCGGCCTGTGCCTGCTGGTTGAGTTGGAAGCGACCTAAACGCGAACGTGCAACTTCGGCTGATGAATTGCGAGCAACCTCCCGTGTGGTACAGGAGTGGCCGAAAGGATGCTCTTCGAGAACCCCCGGCCGTTGGTCGCGGCCGGGAGTTCGTCTTTCCATCCGGTTTCGTAACCGGAAGTATGCCCACAACTCTGCCCGCCGGGGGCGAAGTTGTGGTGTGAAAACCGCGGTTGCCCTTGGTTTTCTTGTAGTTGGGGATCTAGGATTTGAACCTAGACTAAGTGAGTCAGAGTCACTCGTGCTACCGTTACACCAATCCCCAATTCGTTTCGACTCGCAGGTTCAGCACGATAATCCGAATATAGCGGCCGGTCCGCGCGCTGACAAGATCAGCCCGCGCGTGGAAACCGGCGCGCCGCCCGGTAGGTTGAGGACACCTTGAAGGAGGTGAACCGTGGCCGCGTCGTCGTGGGTCGTCGAAGGGACGATGGACAACTTCCAGCAGGTCGTCGTGGACGGGTCGCGCGAGCGCCCCGTCGTGATCGACTTCTGGGCGCCGTGGTGCGGGCCGTGCCGCGCGCTCGCCCCGCTGCTCGAAAGCCTCGCCGCCGAGAAGGACGGCGGGTTCCTGCTCGTGAAGGTCAACACCGACGAGCAACCGGACCTCGCGCAGTCGTTCCACGTCGAGGGCATCCCGGCCGTGTTCGCCGTCCGCGACGGGCAGATGGTGAACAGCTTCACCGGCGTGATGCCCGAGAACGACCTGCGCAAGTTCATCGACTCGCTCGGCGGCGCCGGGCCGCGCGAGCCGACCCCGCTCGAAGCGGCCGAGAAGCTCGAAGCCGGCGACGCGGCCGCGGCCGGCACCGCGTACCGCGCGATGCTCGCCGCCGAACCGAACGACCCGGCCGCCCGCGTCGGGCTGGCGCGCGTGGTACTCGCGCAACCGGAGCGCGAGGCCGAAGCCCGCGCGCTGCTCACCGGCGTCGATTTCGGCGACTTCGCACCCGAAGCGCAGCGCCTCAACGCGGTCCTTCAACTGCGCGACGTGCCGCACGCCGACGCCGACCTCGCCGCCGCGCAACCCGCGACCACCGCGGACGGGAACCTCGCGCTCGCGCGAATCCTGGCCGCGCGCGGAGATTACACCGCGGCGATGGACGCGTTGCTGGCCGCCGCGGACGACGACCGGCAACTCGGGCGCACCGCGGTTCGCGAACTGATGCTGAAGGTGTTCGACGTGATCGGCCCGCGCAGCCCGCAAGCCGACGACTACCGCAAGCGTTTGCAGAACATGCTGTATTGAGAGTAGCCCGCCACTCCGTGGCGGTTCTTCTCTTGTGGCACAGACGTGCCTGCTTCTGGACGAGAGCGGCGTCAAGTTCCGCGCCGACGACGCGGTTCTTCTCTTGTGGCACAGACGTGCCTGCTTCTCTTGTGGCACAGACATGCCTGCTTCTCTTGTGGCACAGACGTGCCTGCTTCTCTTGTGGCACAGACATTCCTGTCTGTGTGCTTCGAGGGGCCAATCGCACAGACAGGAATGTCTGTGCCACAAGAGAAGAACCTCCGCGGAGCGGCGGGCTACTTTCGCGCCAGCGCGGTCAGGAAGCGCGTCAGGTACAGGCACAAGGCCACGCCCGCGAGCAGCGCGAACGCGGGCGCCGCGCCGCCGTCGGCGCGGGCCGTGTAGACGATGCGGTCGGGGCGCCGCACTGGCGTCTGGTCCGCGGCGGAAACGAAGCGCAGGTCGGTGTCGCCCTTGCGCGGCGACGAGTGGTCCTCGAACTCCGTCAGCCACTCGTCCTCGCCCGGCGCGAAGCCCGGAATCTTCAGGTGCGGCACGGCGCCCTTCCACCCCTCCGCGCCCGGCTTCCCGACCCACACGGTCTTCCCCTCCCACGCCTCGCCCGCGCCCAGCGAACCGCTCATCTTCTGGTCCGCGATCATGAACACGCGGAGCAGACGCGGGGTCTTCGCGTCGCGCATGTCGTCCGGCTCGCGGTACGGGAAGAACGGCGCGTCGGCGGCGAAACTCATGCGCACCGCCGTCGTCCCGATCCCCGCGCCGGCGGTCGCCGCCGGGTCGTTCGCGATCTTGAACGCGGTCACCACCCAGCCCTTCTCGTTCACGTAAGGCTTGAGCCACCGCGCGAGCGCCGGGCGCACCTCGTACCCGCGCTTGTTCAGCCACTCGGCGAGCGCGTCCGCGTCGTTGGCCTTCAGCACCACCGCGTCGTACCCGCCGACGCGCTTCGCGGCGAGCACCTCCACCGTCGCCTCGGCCTTGCCCGCGGACTTCTCCGCCATCATGCCACACCCGCCGATGCACCCGCCGCCGCCGTCACTGGGGCGCGACTGCGTCACGGTCCGCGGCGCGGTGACCTTCGCCAGTTCGTCGAACGCCTTATCGTCGGCCTCTTCGAGCACCGGCACCGACGGCGTCGGCACGAGGAACCCGAAGTCCGCCACCGGCACGCTGCCCGGCGCGGACGCGGTGAACGTCGCCCGCCGGATGAAGTGCTGCGTCTTGGCCTTCGCGTCCCAGACGATGACCGCGCTCTCCGAGGCGACCTCCACGACCACGTTCTGAGGCGGCGCGGGCGCGCACGCGTCCAACGGTGACGGCACCGCCAGCGCGAGCGCGAGCAGTGCGGGTACGGCGAACCGCAGGCAAGCCTTCATCGGTCAGACCTCTTTCAGCTT
The DNA here is from genome assembly GCA_947490035.1 of Gemmataceae bacterium. Lineage (GTDB taxonomy): Bacteria > Planctomycetota > Planctomycetia > Gemmatales > Gemmataceae > Gemmata. The sequence goes on along the minus strand of CANLGS010000053.1, from coordinate 485 downwards.
GAGCCACGCGCGCGCCGCGCGTCACTTCTTCAGCTCCCAGTTCTTCGTGCTGGGACCGGGCACGACCTCGAACGTCAGTTCGGTCTTGTCCCGGTCGCTGTACTTGGGCGGGAGAACTTCGGCCGTGAGCGACATCACCGGGCTGTCCGGGGTGTCGTACACCTTCTTCTTGCCAACCACCTTGGTGCCGGAGAGCTGGACCTTCATGTTCCCGACCGACACCTTCGTCGCCGTGTACTTCCCGTCCTTGATCGTCCCGCCGCCGCCCTGCCCCTTGCCGTCGATCGGGATGAAGCTGATGGCCCCGTCCTCGACCGGCGTGCCGTCGTAAGTGACGGTGCCCGACACGTCGCCCCACGCGGCCTCGCCGGCGCACCCGGCGACCAGCGCGGCGACCGCGACGAACACCCCGGCACAGCGCAACCCACGCATAACGATCCTCCGGGTTAGTAGTTGCCGACGACCTCGCCGCCGTTCATGGTACC
>CANLGS010000052.1 GCA_947490035.1 Gemmataceae bacterium | reverse complement strand
GGGTTCGTGCAGATGGTGGGCGAGGGCGACGGCGCCGACGGCGAAGAAGCGGAAGACGACCCGCGGAGTTTCCGCAAGAAGAGCGTCGGCCAGAGAATGCTCATCATCTCCGCCGGCGTGGTGATGAACATCATCCTGGGCATGGCGTGCTTCGTGGCCGCGTACCTGCACGGCGTTCAGGAGAAGCCGGGCACGGTCGGCTACGTCGAAAGCGGCGGCGCCGCGTGGCGCTCCGGTATGCGCACCGACGACCACATCACCCGGATCGACACCCGCGACAGCCCGTACTTCGACGACATCCGCCCGATCGTGATGAGCAGCCAGAAGGACGAGAAGGTGTCCATCGCGTGGGAGCGGAACGGCTCGAAGGTGCAGGGCGACCGGTTCGTCTCGCCGCTGCGCGACGAGGGGCAGCGGTTCCCGCAGTTGGGCATCTCGCCGCCGTCGCGCCTGGTGCTGATGACCGCCCCGAAACGCTCCGGGTTCCAGCCGGTGATGCCGGGCACGCTGGCCGCGAGCGCCGACCCGAAGTTCCAACCGGGCGACCGCCTCGTCGCGATGAGCGACCCGAAGAACCCCGCGACCGTCACCCCGGTCGAGACGTACACCGAGTACCACAAGCGCATGGTGCTGCTCGCGGGCCAAGACATCACCTTCCACGTGCTGCGCGCCGACGCATCAGCGAGCGCGGAACCGGTCGCCATCACGCTGAAGCCGGCGTACCGGCACGACCTGGGGGTGCGGATGCGGATGGGCGAGGTCGTCGCGCTGCGGAGCGGCGGGAACGCCGCGACCGCCGGCGTGGTCGCGCGCAACGAAGGCGCGCAACCGACGCGCGGCGACCGCATCAAGGCGGTGCTTCTGCCGGCGGACAAGGACGGCAACCGCGTGTGGTACGCCAACGGCGCGATTGACTTCACCAAGCCGGAGTTCCAGATCGCGGACCCGAAAAAGGTGAAGCAGGAACCGCTCGACCCGCTGCTGCTGCCGCACCAACTGAACAAGTGGGCGGCGGACAAAACCGGCTCGCTGTCAGTCGAAGTGGTGGTGCTGCGCGAGGAGAACCACACCGAGGTGGCGAAGCGGATCGCGGTGGACTTCGACCCGTCGTACCGGTTCGACCGCGAGACGCAGTCGCTGCCGAACAGCCCGATGCCGGTCAGCGGTCTGGGGCTGGCCTACTGGGTCGATGCGGTGGTGGACGAGGTCGCAAACGGCGGCCCGGCCGCGGACGCCAAGACGACGCCGGTCGAACTGCCGCCCGGCTTCTTCCACCGCGTCAAACGGTCCCTCGGCATCGAGGACGGCAAAGTCGAAGCGGGCGGCGAACCGCGGGCGCTCCAGCCGAACGACGTGATCGTCGCGGTGCGGTTCAAGGGGCCGGGCGCCGACGGGAAGGCGGTGGCCGGCGAGTGGAAGGACGACATCAAGCCGTACCAGTGGGCGACCGCGGACGCGGCGTTCCAGGCCAGCCCGCCGTTCGAGATCGACTTGAAGGTGAAGCGCGGCGACGAGACGTTCACGGTTACGCTGCAAGGGAAACCGAACACGGCGTTCCCGACCGACGACCGCGGGCTGCTGTTCCAGACCGAGAACCAGGTTCAGAAGGCGACCGACGTGGGCGACGCGATCGGGCTGGGCGCGCGGCGCACGGGGCGGTTCATCAAGGTCGTGTACATGAACCTGTACGCGATGGCGTTCGGCCGGGTGAGCGTGAAGACGATGAGCGGCCCGCTGACGATCGCGACCGTGTCGTACCGGTTCGCGGGCGAGGACTTCTGGCAGTTCCTGCTGTTCCTGGGGATGATCTCGGTGAACCTGGCGGTGGTGAACTTCCTGCCGATCCCGGTGCTGGACGGCGGGCACATGGTGTTCCTGATCCTGGAGAAGGTGTTGGGCCGGCCGGTGCCGGAGCGGATGTTCGCGGTCGCGATGTACACCGGGCTGTTCCTGATCCTGTCGCTGATGGTGTTCGTCATCTTCCTCGACGTGAAGCGGCTGTTCTTCGGCTGGTTCTAGCTTTCGGACAGGACAGAAAGAGAAGAGCCGCAGATGACGCAGAAGAACGCAGATCAAAGCCAAGAAGTAGAGTTCTTCAAAGCACTCTTTCTCTTCTGTCTTGATCTGCGTTCTTCTGCGTCATCTGCGGCTCTTCTCTTCTACTTCTTGCGGCTGGCGAAGAACTCGGCGATGAGCCGCTTCGACTCGTCCGACCCGGCGAGGCGCATGAACGCTTCGGTTTCGAGCGCAATCGCGTCGTAAAGCGAGAGCGCCGCGCCTTCGACCATCACGCGAACCGCTTCCGCCGCGGCCCCGGTGACATCTTGCAGAAGCTTGAATCGCTCCCAATCTCCCTTCGGAATTGGGTTCCGCTTCGACTCGCGGCGCTTTTTCCGATCAACGCGAAGGACGTAGTAAACGGCTTGCTCGACCAGCGTCGAAGATTCGACGGCCACATCCGCGATCTCGTGCGCAACCGCCGCGTGGTAGTCCAGGTTCTTACCCGTTGTGAAGATGTCGCTCGCGTGGTGCAGGCGGTTCCAATCCAGAATGCGGGGCAACCGCTGCGTGCCGCCCCAGCCGGGAATCAGCCCCAGCTTCACTTCCGGTAAGCCGAGTTGCACCTTCGGATTCGTGCCGCAGACGCGGTAATCGCACGCGAGCGCGACCTCCAACCCGCCGCCGAGGGCGGCGCCGTCGATCGCGGCGCACGTCGGGAACGGGAGCGATTCCAGTTGCTCCAACACGCGCAAACCTTGCTCGATGAACGCCCGCACTTCGGGGTCGTTGGGGCCGGGCGCGTTCGCGAGCAACTTCAGGTCGGCACCCGCGATGAAGATACCGGGCTTCGCACTCGCCAGCACCAAGCCCTTCAGGTCGGTGCGCGCCGCGAGGGCGGTGAGCGCCTCGCCGAACTCGGTCCACAACTCGCGCGTGAGGACGTTCGCCTTGCTGCCGGGCTGGTCGAACGTGAGCACCGCGACGGAGTCGGGGCGCGTCGTTACCGTGATGGCTTGCGGCATGGGAAGCTCCGGGTTTGCCAGCGATGTTATCCGCCGCGTGATCGCGCGTCGCTTACGGCTTCTTCCACTTGCCTTTTCGCTTCGCGCCGGCCGGCTGACTCACGGGCACCGTCTTGCCCCCCAGCACGCTCGCCGGGGCCGCGTCGCCGTGCGTCTTCTTCAGCTCGCTTTCGAGCTTCACGATCTGGTCGCGCAGCGCCTGCGCCCGCTCGAAGTCCAGGTTCTTTGCCGACTCCAGCATCTCCGCGTACAAGCCCTGCACGTACTCCGCGGTGACGTAGTCGGTCGCCGCCGCGGGGCCGCCGGTCGCCGCCGCTTGCGCCACCTTGTGCGCCTCGATCTCGTCCTCGATCTCGTTCTTGATCGCCGTCTTCACGGTCGTCGGCGTGATGTTGTGTTCCACGTTGTACGCGGTCTGGATGACGCGCCGGCGGTTCGTCTCGTTCATCGCCCGGCTCATCGAGTCGGTCACCTTGTCCGCGTACAGGATCACCTCCGCGTTCACGTTCCGCGCGGCCCGGCCCATCGTCTGAATCAAGGACTTGTCGGACCGCAAGAACCCTTCCTTGTCGGCGTCGAGGATCGCGACCAGTGACACTTCCGGCAAGTCCAGACCTTCGCGCAACAGGTTCACGCCGATGAGCACGTCGAACGCGCCCTCGCGGAGTTCGCGCAGCACCGTGATGCGCTCGATCGCGTCGAGTTCGGAGTGCAGCCACTTGCACCGCATGCCGGCGTCGCGGAAGTACGTCGTCAGGTCTTCGGCCATGCGCTTGGTCAGCACCGTGACCAGCGTTCGCTCGCCCTTCGCGGACCGCAACCGCACCTCCGCTTCCAGGTCTTTCACCTGGCCGCGAGCCGGCTTCACGTGAATCACCGGATCGACCAGCCCCGTGGGTCGGATGACCTGCTCGACCACCTCGCCGCCGACCTTCTCTAACTCGTAAGGGCCGGGCGTCGCGGAGAGGCAGATGCACTGCTTCATCCGCTTCTCGAACTCGTCGAACTTGAGCGGCCGGTTGTCCATCGCGCTGGGCAGCCGGAAGCCGTGTTCGACGAGCGTCTCCTTGCGACTGCGGTCGCCGAAGTACATCCCGCGCACCTGCGGCAGGCTGACGTGCGACTCGTCCACCACCATGAAGAAATCGTCGGGGAAGAAGTCGATGAGCGTGTACGGCGCCTCGCCCGGCGCGCGGCCGGAAAACCACCGCGCGTAGTTCTCGACGCCGGAGCAGTAGCCGACCTCGCGGAGCATGTCGAGGTCGTACCGGCAGCGCGCCTTCAGTCGCTCCATTTCGAGAATCTTGCCCTCGCTCTTGAACTGCTCCAGCCGCGCGTTCAACTCGTCTTCGATGCCCTTGATGGCCGCCTGTACGCGGTCTTCGGGCGTGACGAAGTGCTTCGCGGGGTAGATGTACAGGTCGTCGAGCGGCCGGATCGTCTCGCCTGTCAGCGGGTGAATCACCGACAGCGTTTCGACCTCGTCGCCGAACAGTTCGATGCGGTACGCGAACTCCTCCGACGCGGGCCAGACGTCGATCGTATCGCCGCGGACGCGCACCGTGCCGCGCTCGAACGCGATGTCGTTCCGCTTGTACTGGATGTCGATAAGGCGGAGCAGTGTGTTGTCGCGTTCGAGCGTTTCGCCCTTCGTGATGTAGACCATCATCCGCTTGTAGTCGGACGGCGAACCGAGGCCGTAGATGCACGACACCGACGCGACGATGATGACATCTTCGCGGCTGACGAGCGCGCTGGTCGCCGCGAGCCGGAGCCGGTCGATGTTCTCGTTGATCGAGGAATCTTTCTCGATGTAGATGTCGCGCTGCGGGATGTACGCTTCGGGCTGGTAGTAGTCGTAGTAGCTGACGAAGTAATGCACCGCGTTGTTCTTGAAGAATCCCTTGAACTCCTTGTAGAGCTGGGCCGCGAGCGTCTTGTTGTGCGCGAGCACGAGCGTGGGCTTTTGCAGTTTCTCGATCATGCAACTTGCGGTGAATGTCTTCCCGGTGCCCGTTGCGCCGAGCAGCACCTGGATGTTCTTCCCGTTGGCGAAGCCCTGCGTGAGTTGCTCGATGGCCTTCGGCTGATCGCCGGCCGGCGCGTACGGGCTGGTGAGCTGGAACTTCGGCATCTGCGAAGGCTCCGGGTAAGGTTCGCGTGTACACCAACCCGGTAATTGTACGCGCGCCGGCGGCGCATAAAAGGTGAGTCGGGCACGCCTTGTTGTGGCGACAGGCCTCCCGGCCTGTCGCCACAACAAGGCGGCTCACCCCACGCGTTCGGCCCAGCGGCACATCACGTCCGTTCGCATCACGTACTTGCGGCCGTCGGCCACCGGCGCGCCGCGGTGGTAGACGCGGTGCGGGAACACCAGCGCCTTACCCGCTTCCGGCTGCACGCGCACAACCGGATCGTCGTGTTGTGTTGCGCCGCGCGACTTCAGGTTGAACTCGGTCGCGCCGCCCGCGACCCCGCCGTTCAGGTAGATCATGAACGTGAACGCGCTGCGTTCGAGCGGCGACCGCTCGTAGGCGCCGTCGAAGTGCCAGTCGAACTGCTGGCCGGGGTCGTACCGGTAGAACCGCCACCGCTCGTTCAAGCCCACCGGCAGCCAGAACTGCACGCGCGCCGGGAAGAACACCTTCAGCCGATCCCACACCACTTCCGCGATTCGCGGGTCGTCGATCATCACGCGGTCGTTGTTGCGGATGTCCTTCCGCATCACCGGGCCGCCGGACGTGGTAATCGGCGCGTCGCCGTAGCCCGCGGACTCGGTCAGCGTGATGTAGTATTCGGATTCGTCTTGCGAGAGGAAGTCGTGGATGACGAACAGGTCGTCGCGCTCGGCCAACAACTCTTTACGCATCTCGGCCACGGTACACCTCCCTCGCGTTACCACCGGACACGGAAGCACGGACACGCGAGCCGCGAAAAGGCTCGCGGCGAAGTCTCGCCTCCACCGGTACAGTATCCCGCCCGACCCGCTGACGCGGCGCAATAACCTCTCGCGTTCGGTCCGATGCGTTTCGTATGATGTCTGGGTCAACGTTCGGCTCGCACGAACCCGGCCGAACCGACAACCCAACTGGAGGACGTGTGATGCGTCGGATGATGATCGCGGCGGCCGCGTGCGCGCTGGTCGCCGGTCTGGTGGCCGCCCAAGACCCGGCGCCGAAGCCGGTGCAGCCGAAGGCCGTGCAGCCGGCGATTCAGCCGATCCTGCCGCGGCCGACCACGGTGACCGCGCTGAAGATGGCGCAACTGGAAGAAGACTTCGAGCTGGTCGAGGCGCAGCGCGAGGTGAAGAAGGCGCACGTGAAGGCCGCCGAGGTCGCGGTCGGGGCGAAGAAAAGCGTCTACGAACTGTCGAGCAAAGTCACGGGCGGCAGCACGACCAACACCGAGTTTCGCGCCGCCAAGTTCGAGTTCGAGATGGCCCAAGCAGAACTCGAAATTCGGGTCGCGGAAGTGAAGGAGATCGAGGTGAAAGTGAAGCACGCGAAGAAGCGGCTGGACGAAGCGAAGCTCGGCGGGGTGCGCCCGCCGCCGATCGTGCGCCCGCTGCCGATCGACCCGAAGGCGGTGGACCCGCTCCCGCAGGTGCGGTTCGAGGCCGACGAGAAGGAAGTCGCCGAACTAAAAGCCAAACTCGCGAAGGCGCTGGCGTCGTCCGACAAGGCCGCGGCCGACGTGAAGCGGACCGAGGAGCTGGTGAAGGCCGCCGAAGCCGAACTCGCGAAGCGCAAGGACATCGCGATGCGGGGCCGCGTCACGCCCGACTTCCTCGCGACGGCCGAAGCGAAGGTAAAGGGGGCGAAAGACGCGCAGGAGAAGGCGACGAAGGAGCGCAAGACACTCGAAGAGGAGGTTGCGGCGCTTCAGAAGAAGCTGAAGGAAATCGACAAGTAACAGGGGCGTAAAGCAGAAGAGCCGCAGATGACGCAGACGGACGCAGATAAGAGAAGACAGCAGAGTGTTTTGAAGAACTCTGTCTTCTCTTATCTGCGTCCGTCTGCGTCATCTGCGGCTCTTCTGCCTTTTCCCCTCGACTACTTCTTCCTCGCCATCGCCTTCTGCACGGCGGTGCCCAGGTCGGCGGGCGTTGGCGCGACCTCGATGCCGGCCTTCTCCAGCGCCGCGATCTTGTCGGCCGCGCTGCCGCTGCCGCCGGAGATGATCGCGCCCGCGTGGCCCATCCGCCGGCCGGGTGGTGCCGTCTGGCCCGCGATGAACGCCGCCACCGGCTTCTTCACGTTTTGTGCCACGAACTTGGCGGCGTCTTCCTCCGCCGTGCCGCCGATCTCGCCGATCATCAGGATCGCGCTCGTTTGCGGGTCGTTCTCGAACATCTCCAGCAATTCAATCTGGGTCGTACCGATCACCGGGTCGCCGCCGATGCCCACACACGTGGTCTGCGGCAGTCCCAGCGCGGTCAGTTGGAACACCGCCTCGTAGGTCAGCGTCCCCGACCGACTGATGACGCCGATGCCCTTCTCGCCCGCGGCGCACGGCTTGTGAATCGGCCCCGGCATGATGCCGATCTTGCACTGACCGGGCGTGATGACGCCGGGGCAGTTCGGCCCGATCAGGCGCACGCCCGGCTTGGTCTTCAGGTAGCGCTTGGCGCGCGCCATGTCGAGAACGGGAATGCCCTCGGTGATGGCGACGATGAGGGTGATGCCCGCGTCCGCGGCTTCCATGATGGCGTCGGCCGCGCCGCCGGGCGGGACGAAGAGCATACTCGCGGTGGCGCCGGTCGCCTTTACCGCTTCGGCCACGGTGTTGAAGACCGGCAGCTCCTTGCCGGACTTCTCGCCCTTCCACGTCGTGCCGCCCTTCTTGGGCGTGACGCCGCCGACGAACTGCGTGCCGTACAGCAGCGACTGGTCCGTGTGGAACGCGCCGTGCTTGCCGGTGATGCCCTGGCAGATGACGCGGGTGGACTTATCGACAAGGATGCTCATGGAGAGTTCCCAGACTGTTGTTGCGAGCGGATCAGGTCCGCCAGGTGTGCGGCGAGTTTGTTACTCGATTGATACAAGTGGCTGCGGTGACCGGCGAGCGCGAGGTAGCCGCCGCAGACGACGAGCGCGGCTTGTCCGGCCCACGCCGTCCACGTCTGCGCCTGGCCGGTGCGCGACTCGTGCGCGGCGAGGCTCATCCCGCCGAGCAACCCGGCCGCGACCGCGGCCAAGCCCAGGAAGATTTCGAGCTTCGCCCACAGCGGATTGAGCCGCTTCAGGCCGAGACCGCGGTGGAGGCGGTCGAGCGGGTCTTCCGGCGCCTTCATCCGGCAACCTCGTTCGAGTTGACGGGAGGTGACGACAGGTACTCGACCTTCATGAGGTGATAGAGCGAGACGATTCGGACCGAGCCGGGATCGTCCGGGGGCCGACCGGGCGACGGCGCGGCGATGTGAACCGCGCCCAGCGTCGCCAGGAGCATGTCCGGGTGGTAAACGTCGTAAGTTTCGCCGTTCGTGAGGTGCATCCGGAACGGCCGAAACGGTGTTGCACGCATCAGGGCGCGGACATCTTCGAGTCGCATGGTGTCCTCCGGCGTAATGGGGGCGGAATACCACCCCACTGATTCTACCTCACCCCTTCGCTTCGCTCACCTCGCTCACCAGCCACTCGCCCGGCGCTATCCCCTTCACGAGTTTCACGACGATCGTCTTCGGCCCGGCGGGCTTGGTCAGCACCACGCTGAACGTCAGGTCGCCGGTCTTCGCGGCGGTGAACTCCTTCGTGCCGCCGCCGTACTTGTTGATGGCCGCGAGCCGCAGGAGGGCGGGGCTGTAGTCGTACCCCTGGTCCTGGTCCTGCTTGCCCGGCACGGCCCACGCCTTCCGCACCTCAGGGGTCAGGGCGCGCGCGAGCGCCGGCGGGCGCATCTCGTCCGTCATCGCACCCGCGTCGGCCAGCACCTCCACGAACGACGTGACCGCGAACATCTGGAACGCGTCGTCCGCGGTGGCGGCCGCGAACCCGGCCTTGATCTCCACGGAGGTGAGGGCGAGCGCGTCCACCTTCCACCCGGCATCCTTATCCTTGACCAGCCGCAGCGAGTACGCGCCGCCGGCGGCCGGCAACTGCCGGCCGTTCACCTGCCCGCGCCAGTACACCGCGTCGCCGGCCTGCTGCCGGTACAGCGCCGGCGAGAACGTGTAGCCCTCGCCGACCCGCTTGAGCCACCGGGTCGCGTTGTCGCGGCTGACCCCGGCGGCCTTCTCGGGGTCCGTTTCCAGCGGCTTGCCCACGGACTTCAGGAAGTTGCTCGAGAGCGCGTCGGCCTTCGCGCTGCCCTCGCCCAACTCCTTGAGGAAAGTCATCACCATCTGGTCCGCGCTCGGCTCGACCTCGCCGAGCGAGCTCTTCGGCTCGACGGAAACCGGGTCCACCTTCTTCGGATCGTCCTTCTTCTCGGTCTTGGGGTCGTCCTTCTTCTCGGTCTTGGGGTCGTCCTTCTTCTCAGGCTGGGTCGCGGGGGGCTTTCCGCAGCCGGGCAGCACTGCGAGGGCCAGCGCCGCCGTCAGAAGTGCGGCGCTCAGGGCACGGAACGTAGGGGACGAAGTCATCTCGGGTTCCTTTCCGGGAGAGGCACAAGGTTCTCGTGTAGCCGCGACGCGCAGCGGAGCGCGTCGTCCGGCTCACTTGCTCAGTTCGACCACAAGTTTGGCGGCGCCGGTCAGGTCGGCGGCGGTCTTCAGGGTCGGCAGTTCGCCGACCGCGGCCGCGAGGATGGCGCGGGCCTTCTCGACCTCGTTGCCTTCGAGCCGCACGACCACGGGCACCTTGAAGCCGACTTCTTTGCCGGCCGTCACGAGCGCGTCGGCGATGGTCGCGCAACTGGCGATCCCGCCGAACACGTTCACCAGGATGCCCTTCACCTTCGGGTCGGAGAGGATGATGCGGAACGCCTCGACCGCGCCGGCCGCGGTCACGCTCCCGCCCACGTCGAGGAAGTTCGCCGGGCCGACCCCGTCCGCCTTCCCGTGGTAGTTGATGATGTCCATCGTCGCCATCGCGAGGCCGGCGCCGTTCACGAGGCACGCGACGGTGCCGTCGAGTTGGATGAAGTTCAGGTTCGCCTTGCCCGCGCGGACTTCCGCCGGGTTCTCCTCGCTCTCGTCGCGCAGCGCGGCGATGTCCTTGTGGCGGAACAGCGCGTTGTCGTCGAAGTCGAACTTGGCGTCGAGTACCACCACGTCGCCGCTCTTGGTGACCGCGAGCGGGTTCACTTCGGCGAGCGTCGCGTCCTTTTCGAGATACACCTTCGAGAGCGCGAGCATGATCTTTTCGGCTTTCGCGACCTGATCGCCGGTGAAGCCGAGCTTGGCGGTCATCTCTTTGGCCTGTGCCGGTTCCAGACCGGTTTCGGGGGCGAACGGCATCTTGAAGATGAGTTCCGGCGTGTCGTGCGCGACCTTCTCGATGTCCATCCCACCGGCCGCGGACGCCATCAGCACCGGTTGCCCGATCGCGCGGTCGAACACCACCGCGACGTAGTACTCCTTCGCGGGTTCGGCGTCCGCCTGGACGATGAGCGTGCGGATCGGCTGTCCGTCCGGCCCCGTCTGGAGCGTCTTGAGCGGGTACTTGAGCATCGTCTCCGCGACGGTGCGGGCCTTCTCCTTGCTGGAGCAGAACTTCACGCCGCCGAGCTTGTCGGCGTAGCCGAGGAGTTGCCCCGCGCCGCGCCCGCCGGCGTGGATCTGGGCTTTCACCATGACCCCGCCGCCGTTGCTCAGTTGGTCGAACGCGGCCGCGGCCTCGTCCGCCGTCTTGCAGACGATGTGCTTGGGCACGTTCGCGCCCGCGGCGGAAAGCAAGTCTTTGGCCTGGTACTCGTGAACCTTCATCGGCGGCTCCTGGCGTTGGTTGTGCCGTTATAGGGGGGAGTGTTGACCGGCGAAAGGGGCGCGGCGATGATAGGGGGCACCTCGAACCCCGGTGCGCCCATGAACGACCAACTGAAGTGGTTCCACGTCACCGCGCACACCTACGGCGCGTGGCTGCACGGCGACCCGCGCGGGTTCCGCACGCGGCACCACCGCGAGCACATCGAGGGCGACTACAAGAACCCGCCGCCGAAGGGCAAGTACGACGACAAGCTCAAGCGCAGCAAGCGACTGCTCAAGCAAGACCCGGTGAAACTGATTCCGGAGTGGCGCGAGGTCGTCGGGGTCGCGCTGCGCGAGCGCCTGATCGGGCTGGGTGCGGAGGTGATCGCCGTGGCGGTGACGGCCACCCACGCGCACGTTCAGGCGAAGATGCCGAACTCGAAGGAGGTGACGCGCGAGTGGGTGGGGTTGGGGAAGAAGTACGCCTGGTTCGAGGCGCGCGACCGCGGTTGGACCGGTCAGATGTGGGGCAATCGCAGCAAGGCCACGCTACTGCTTTGCACGACTCATTTTCTCTGGTGGGTTGAAGGGTGGTCTTTGTGTTGTTGCTTGGCTTGTTGGAGGAGTTTGTGAACTGAGGTGTGTGCCCCGGACTGTTTTGCTTTCGCTTGGACGGGTCGACGCTTCTTGTTC
>CANLGS010000051.1 GCA_947490035.1 Gemmataceae bacterium | reverse complement strand
CGAGAGGAGGTGATCTCAGGATAACACGAAGGCGAGCGGGGGGCGTAAGCCCTCCGAGTGCGTCACAACCGAAATGAGTTGCCACGCACTCGGAGGGCTTACGCCCCCCGCTCGCCTTCAAGAAACTCTCACTTCTCGGACAGCTTCTTCACCGTTTTCTGAAGCTCTTCGACCACCTTCACGAGTGCCGTCACCTGCTTGGTGAGTTGCTCGTTCTGATCCTTCAGTTTGGCAATCTCGGCGGCGTCGGCCGGCGCCGCGGCTGGCAAACCGAACCCAGAGGGCAAGAACCCGTTCGGCAGCGGTTGTTGCGGTTGCTTGTCCTTCAGCTTCTGCGCCTCGTCCTTCGCGCGGGCGGCGGCGCGCTCGCGGGTGGTGACCAGCAACACGTTCGCGTCCTCGATCACGCCGGTCTCGGTCATCTCGCACAGCGTGCGGACGGCGGCATCGACGGGCGTGTTCGCGAACCGCACGCTGACCGGCGCCTGGCGCACCGCGGCCGGCAAGAGCGGCGACACCGCGACGTTCGCCCCGGTCGCCTCCGCGATCTCCTCCAGCACCTCCGCCAGCGGCTTGTTCTTGAAGGTCGCGTTCACTAGCCCGCGCTTGGTGAGCGGCCTGGTGCGGACCAGTTCGACCTGCGAGAGGAGCGGAGGTTCGTCGTTCGGATCGGTGCTGATGGTGAGGGCGCCCGACTCGTAGGCGGCGTGTACGTCTGGCACGATCCGGATGTGGTCCGGGTACACGAGGAACTTGGTGTTGGCCTGTTCGCACAGCGTCGCGAGGATCGTCTCGACCTTCACGTTCGCGAGCCGAGGTAGTTTCACTTCCTGGTCACCGCGGGGGCCGTCGTCGCTGTCGCTCCGTTCCACCGCCGCGCGGGTCAGCACCACGGGCAGTTCGTACTTGTCCGCGAACATCTTCACCGCGTCGCGGAACTTCCCCTCGAACCCCTTCTCGACCTCGACGCGGGCGGCGAGCCGTTTGGGGATGTCGATCTTCTCCGGGGGCGGCGGCGGGGCCGGGGCGCGAACCGCTTCGACCGGCTTGGGCGGCTGCGCGAGGGCGGCGCCCAGCGCAACGAACAACGCGGCGGTGGCGAGCGTGCGAACGGTCACGGGTGTTCTCCGGAAGGGAAAGACGTGGCGAATGCTCAACGCGCGGGCGTGACCCGGCGTTGGAACGATAGACGCCGCCGGGCACGCCGTCGTTCCAGATTACACGCGCCGGACCGGGCGGTTGTACTTCCGGTTCAGAACGTCCCGCATGTGCTGCGACACACTCATGGGCGAGTAGAGCAGTTGCCGCAGCCCGCGCCAGTGGGTGCTGTTGTGCAGCACCCGGAAGCCGATATCGCCGAGCGGGTTGTTACTCAGGTCGAGGAGCGCGACGCGGTTCAGGTGCGGGCTATTCGCCAGCGCCCGCGCGCCCTCGTCCCCGATGCCGCAGTTCGTCAGCGTCAGCGCGGTGAGGGTCGCCAGGTGCGGGCACTGGGCCAGCACCCGCGCGCCGGCGTCGTCCAGCATGTTCGCGCCGAGGTGAAGCTCTTCGAGTCGCACCGCCGTGGGGTCGGCGCCGGGCGGGCGGGCGAAGACGGCTTGCAGCCCGGCGGCGGTCAGGCCGTTCATCGCGAGGTCGAGTACCGGCACGCGGAGTAAGTCGTGTGCGCGCGACAGGGAGAACAGGCGCGGCGCGCCGACCTCATTGTCGCTCAACCCCAGCCGGCGGAGCGCGACCAGCCGTTCGGAGCCGGCCAGCGATTCCGCCCCGGCCGGGCCGAGCCGGTTCTCGCGCAGTTCGAGCCGCGCCAGCCGCGACAGGTGCGGCGACGACGACAGCGCGCGGGCGCCCGTCCCGCCGATCTCGTTCTCGCTCAGGTCGAGTTCTTCCAGCGCCGCGAGGTGGGGCGAAGTGGCGAGCAGTTCGGCCGCGTCGTCAGCGAGCCGGTTGCGGCCGAGGTGAAGCACCTTCAAATTCGCGACGTATTGCGATCGCGCGAGCGCCCGCGCCAGCGGTTCGCCCGCGTGCTGCGCGTATACGGTGAGCGCCGACAGCCGGCTCAGGAACGGGCACTGCGCCACGGCCGGCAGGCTTTCGCCCACATCGAGCAGGTGAACGTGCCGCACCGGACTGACCGCGAAGATTTCGTCGGCGTGCCGGACGAACTGCCGGGCCGCGACCTTGCCCTCGTCCACGAACCCGCGGCGGAACACCGCGCCCGTCACCAGCCCGCGGAACTGCGCCTCCCACTCGTCGCGATGTACCGCGAGCAACTGCCGCTCTTCGATGCGCAGGTTGTCGCCCGCGCGGTCGTGTTCGGCCAGGTGCGCGAGCGCGAGTTGAACGCGAATGAACTGCCCGCGCGGGTCGCCCTCTTCGTCGAGCCAGTCGGCGAAAATGAGCCGCTGCGCGTCGTCGTCCGGGTACGCCCGGATGCGCTGGAGGAACGCTTCCGCTTCGGTCTGCATGTGGGGTTCCGCGTAGGTGATAACCCCAGTTTAGCACGGCGCCCGTCGCCGCCCGTCGCCGCCATTCGGTAATTCGCGACAGCAAAGAGTTGACAACGCACCGGCGAATTCGATACTTAGTTTAGACTAACGAAACGATTCACTTGAGCTACGACAGAGTCAATTCACATGAAGCGGGTTCCAAGATCGGGTTTCACGCTGATCGAGTTGCTGGTGGTGATCGCGATCATCGCGGTTCTCATCGGGCTGCTGTTACCGGCGGTGCAGAAGGTGCGCGAAGCGGCCGCGCGGCTGAAGTGCCAGAACAACATGAAGCAGATCGGGTTGGCGCTCCACAACCACCACGACCGCGCGGGGGCGTTTCCGCCGGGGTACACTTCGACCGCCGCGAACGGCGACGCCGGTACGGGGTGGGGGTGGGCGGCGCACCTCCTGCCCGATCTGGAGCAGGACAACCTGTACCGGCTGATCGACTTCACGAAGCCGATCACCCTGAGCGGCAACCACGACACCGTGCGGCAGGCGAGCGTGCCGTTCCTGCGGTGCCCGTCGGACCCGCGACAAGACCCGATTGCGGTGTCCGAGTTCACCAACGCGGCCGGTCTCACGACGCCGCTGGCGCGGTCGAACTACGTCGCGTGCTACGGCAACACGCCGTTCCTCGCGGAGTCGCCGTCGGTGCTGACGACGCACCTGACCATCGACGGGATCAGCGGGAAGGGGATGTTCTACCGCAACAGCCGGACGCGGATCGCGGACGTGACGGACGGGCTGAGCAACACGCTCGCGGTGGGCGAGAAGAGCGCGAAGAACACGATGGCGACGTGGGTGGGCGTGATCCCCGGTTCGACGTGGCGCTCGGCGAACGACACCGCGAACTACGGCGGCATCCCGTCGAACATCGGGGCGGCGAAGGTGTTGGGGCACGCGTGCCGGCAGCACCCGCCGAGCGCGGAAGCGGGGGTGGCGGAGGACTTCTCGTCGCCGCACATCAACGGCGTGAACATGCTGTTCGCCGACGGATCGGTTCACGCGGTCCACGCGGGCGTGAGCATGGGCGTGTACCCGTTCACCGCGAGCATCGGCGACGGCCTGGCTCTGGTGATCGACTTCTGATGAAGCGGTGTCGCGCCTTGCGTTGGCGTGCGCACGGGATTAGTGTAATGACGTTCTCGCGGTCGGTTTAGCTCGGTGGTTTCCACCAGGGCGATGTTGCGTCGCCCGAGCGAATGCTACTCAGTGCGTCGCGGGGAAGGCTGTTCCAGCACCGCTTTCGCGGGATCACGCTGGAGCGCGGCATCGGTCTGGGGCAACCCCGCCGGTCGTGGTTCCGATGCCGCGCTCCAGCGTGATCCCGCGGCGGTGCCGTGAGCCTTCCGCGCATCAGGTCGAGAAGTAAACGGCCGCGAGAACGCGAGCGGGCCGGAGGTGAAAACCTCCGGCCCGCGTCGTTGTGTTTCTTGACGCACGGGGCGGCGCTCACTTCCCGGTGACGCGCGCGGACTGTTCTTCCTTCAGCGGGTTGCGCAGGTGCGAGGCCTTGACTTCCGCCGTGAACCGGGCGTCGCCCGCCTGGACCGCGTCCACTTCGATTGTGAAAGTAAGTGTTGCGCCGGGCTGCAACTCCTCGATTGTGGGGCACACGACCCGCGTGCCGTCGATGCGGCCCTCGCCGGCGCCCGTGCCGCGGAACGGCTTCAACTCCGGCGGGGCAAGCGCGCTCACGTCGATATTCCGCGCCGACACCGTGCCCTGGTTCTTCACGCGAATCTGAAACCGGACGCGCTTGCCCACTTCGACGTGACCGGGCGGGGCCGCGAGTTCCAGCGACAGCGCCGGCGTGCCGATCACCGCGACCGCCGCTTCCGCACGGCCCTCGACCGGCGTGCCCACCGCCTTGCCGTTGCTGGTCGCGTCGCCGAGGACGGCCACCGTCACCGACGCCTGCGGCGCGAGCTTGATCGCGTCGCCTTCCAATTTGAACGACTTCATCGCGCCGGGTTGCAGGTCCGCGAGCTTCCACTCCACCGAACCGGGGCCGACGGTGCCGCCGTCCGCGCCGGTGATCTTCACTTCCGGCGGCAGCGTAGCCCGCACCACCACGTTCGACAGCGGTGCGTCGCCGCGGTTCGCGACCGTGATTGACCACGTCACTTGCTGGTTGAGGTACGCGAGCTTCGGCCCGGTGATCGCGACCGCGAGTTCGGTCCGCCGCGCCTCCACCGCGAGCGGTTCGGCCGCGGCCGACAGGTTGCCGTCGCCGGTCGCGGTCGCGCGGATGCCGTACCTGCCCGTCGCCTTCGCAGTCAGCGGAAGGTCGAGCGTCTTCGTGTGGCCGGGCGCGATCGTGCCCACAGTGAGTTCAACCGGACTGCGCCCCGACGCGGACGTTAGCCCGTCGTCGAACCGTGCCCACACGGTCACGTTCTCGGCCGGGGCCGCGCCGCCGTTCGTAACCGAGATGCGCGCCGGGATGCGCTCGCCCGCCAGCACGATGGGCGGCGCTTCGAGGACGAGTTGCAGTTTCCCCTGCTCGACGCGCGTGGTCGCGGTCGTGCTGGCCTGCATCCCGTCGGCGGTGACCGCTTCCGCGCTGATGGTGACCTGCCCCACCTTCGCGGGTTTCACCTGAAGTTGGATCGATTGCTTGCCCTTCCCGCTAACGGGGGGAACGTCGAAGACCAACCCGCCCTTGTCGTCCTGTCGGACCGGCGGCGGTTCGCTGCGCGCGAGCGTCGCGCCGTCGGACAGCGTGATTCGCACGCGGGCGTCCTTGCTCTCCACGGCGGTGGCGTTGTCGAGCGACACCGTGACCGGGAACGTGCCGATGACGCTTGCGACCGGCGGCGCGTTCACCTTCAGCTTCACTTCGGCGGTTGCCCACTCGACGGTGGTTTCTCTTCGGCCGACGACGGTGCCCGGCCCGACGCCGCTTTCGGGCGGCTTCACGACCTCGATCGCGACGCGCGTCTTGCCGGCTTTCGGGTCGCTTTGGATCAGGCGCACGGCCGCTTCGCCGTTGGCGTCGGTGAACGCTTCGGCCTCTTTCCCGCCGCTGCCGGCGAGGGCCGCGACGGTGCCTTCGGCGCTCCGCGACACCAGCACCGCGGCCGGTCCGTCGAGCACGCGGTAGCGCACGCGGAAGGCACTGCCGGCATCCGCCGAAGTCGGGTTGATGCTGGTCGCGAGCGTCGCTTCGCCACCGACGCGCGCGGTCGCGGCTTCGGGGAACTTGAACCGCGCGTCGCCCCACATCACCTTCGTGACGACGCGCCCGTTGTCCCAGTTGAACACCTCCGGCGCGTACGCGGTCACCACCGTCTCGCCCGGAATCGCCGAGGTAATCACCACGAAGGTTTGCCCAGGCTCGACGGCGACATCATCCTTCGGGTCGTCGTTGCCGCGCGTGATCGTCTTCGGAATGTACGACGTGTACGACACCGCGTACTTGTTATCGACTTTATATCCGCGACCCGCGGTGACACCGGATTCATCGACTTCGACGATGTTACCCGGCCCTTCGATCATCCACTCCACGCGGCGGTCGCGTCGCGGGGTGCCGTCCTTGTCGTAAACGGTGGCGACGAGGATGATTTGCGAGCCGAGCGGCGCGGTGGCGAGGCCGCCGGGCTTCACGTCGAGCTTACACGCCTTCGGGTCGAAGTCGCGGGTGGTGCCGAATCGCGGCTTCGCGTGGGTCTGCTGGATCGGTCCGGGCGGCAGCAGGTACGGGAAGTAGCCGGGGTTGTGCGTACACCCGCCGGCGCCCGCGACGGCGAGGAGAAGAACGGCGGCGAGGCGTGCGGACATTGGTGCGTAACCCTCCGCGCGGAGACTCCGGCGGCGCGGAGATACGCGGAGTTTGAAAGAAGTGCAAGCCGGAGTGCGGCGGTCATTCGACGCGCGCTTGCCATTCGGCCGGATCGCGGGACGTGTGGAAGACGCTGATGACGATGAGTTCGCCCGCGTCCTCGCGGTAAAGCACGACGTAGGGGAAGCGGGCGAGGACGGCTTTGCGCACGTCGCCGTGGACCGCCGCGTGCATCTTTGGAGTCGCGGCGATTCGCTTCACGACGGCCTGAACGCGCGCGACGAAATCCTTCGCCAAATCCGCGCCGCGGTCCTTGTGCCAGTCGATTGCCGTGTCGAATTCGGCTTGTGCTTCAGGGAGGAAGCGAACGGGAAGGCTCATTGCTGTAACCGGGCGAAGGCAGCGGCTTCGACTTGCTCCCACGGGATCGCGGCTTGAGGGTTCGCACGGTGCGCGGCCAACCGACGGTCGATCTCGACCTTCTGCGCGTCGGTCAGCGGAGCCGCTTCAATTTGTGGCGTGATGCTGTCCCAGATGGCTTCCGCCAGCGCGAGTCGATCAGCCACGCTCATGCGGTCGATCCCGAGGGCTTCCAGCGACGGCGACATTTCGATTTCTCCGGATGACGCGTTGATTATCCCCGCGGCAGGGCCGCGCCGCAAGTCGCGTTCGGCGGTCACCGCGTACCGGACTTCTGGCGAAGCCCGGCGGTCTGCGCGCCCCGGAGCCACGCGGAAATCGCGGTCGCGATTGCGCCCAGCCGTTCCGCCGCAGCGGTGTCGCGCACGTCGTCCAGCCACGCGATGGCACTCGCGGCGCGTGCCACCACCACTTCCGCGTTCGCGGGCGTTTCCGCTCGCGAATCCTTCATCTCGTAGTCGGCTTTCCGACGCTCGGCGTGGAGGATATCGAGATCGCGAGCGACCTCGCGGAGGACCGCGTCGCCGCTGTTATTCAGCGCGTACCGCACGGCGACGTGCGCGCCGGGACTGTTTTCGACCGCGAACCCGATGCGATCGAGGAACGCGCCGGCCACGAGAAACGTGGCGTAGTACGCGCGGCTGATCTCGCTCCGACATTCCGGCGCGCCGTCGCCACCGGTTAACGGCGTGCCTGCGGCGACGCCCTCAACGAGTTTCTGAGCGAGAGTGAGCAGTCGGCGACCGTCCATGATTGTTTCGGCCTACCGGAGGTCGATGGAGACGCCCATGAGATCGGTCACCCAGGGCGGGGTCGCGGCAATCCACCGCTCGACGAAGTCGCGGTCCTGGCGCAGCGATTCGCCCACACCCGTGCCTGTCGCCACGTCGAGGAAGAGGTGTTCGCCGCACTCGCCCGGCGCGCCGAACATCTCCAGTGTCATTCCCTTCGCGCCGGGGAAGGCATCCCACGCGAACCGCACGGCTTGTTCGACCCAGTCGCCCAGGTTGTGTGCCGCGATGAACGCCAAGACGCGCGCCTCGTCCGCGTAGGTCACGGGCGGCGGTGCTGGCGCGCCGGGCGCACTCGCGGCCGGTTCGGTGGCGGAGGTCGTGTTCATGGGAATGCCCTTCGCGCGAAGAATGTGCCTGTGAAGCAGTTTAGCGTCCGTCCCGCAGGAGCGCGCCGTTCCAGATGAGAAAGGCGCCCCTGCGGGGCGGACGCTAAACGTACTCGCGTATTGCCGGCCGCGTTAGTCGTCGCTGCTCACGCTCATGAAGATGCGCAGGACGTACCAGAACAGCAGCGCCACGGAAGCGAATAGTTGCAGCGCGGCCGATACGTGCTGGTCCGTGCCGTAGTGGTGGATGATGTTCGACGTGTCGTAGATGATGAACCCGCACGCCAGCGCCACCATCATCGCCGCGAATCCTAGCCCCAAGCTGAACCCGCCGATGAGGGCCGCGATGACCATCGCCAGTCCCAGAAACGCGCCGACCCACAGGATCGGGCCGAGGAACGAGAAGTCCTTGCCGGACGTGAACACCGCGATCGTCAGCCCAGCGAACGCGGCCAGCGTGACGATCCCCGCTTGCAGCGGCAGGTCTTTCCCGGCGTACTGCGGTGCCTGCGTCGCGACGATCAGGATGGGCAGGAAGATGACCACTTCGAGCAGCACGTACAGCGTGAGACCGGCGTACTGGACGCCGACCGACTGCCGCGACCGGGCCATCATTTGCGCGCCGATGCCGCCCACGATGAACAGTACCATCAGCCCGAGCCAGGCCATGCTCCCGCCGCCGGCGAAGATCGACCGGAATAGCTCCAGGCCGAGGCCGGACGAGAGCAAGACGGTTTCGATCCCGACGAACGCGAGGACGGCGCCGGCGAGGTGCGCGTAGGTGCGGCGGATGAACGCCACCCGCTCGCTCGCGGGGGCCGACGCGACCGTTTCGCCGTGGTAGCCGTCAACGAGGTAACTCATATCGGTGTCTCCGAAAGGTTACCCACTATATGCACGGGGCGTGCCGCAAAGCAAGCGGCGTCACGCGGCACGCCCGACGTTGCTCTCGTTTTGGAACCGCGGGTCGTAGGCGCCCAGCCCGAACGGCGGGCGGTAGTGGTGCAGACCCACCTCGCCCTCGTGCGGGGCGCAGGTCATCACCACCCGGCGCCAGGGCAGGGGAAGGAGTTCGGGCGGGGGCGGCAGCACCCGGTCCAGTCGTTCGCGCACGGCCGTGCGCGACCCGCGCAGGGCGTCGAGGCACATGCCCAGGCGCCACCGCCAGCCGAGCCGACCGGGCGGCGGGGCCGGGTGCGGCGGGTCCGGCAGCGGGTCCAGGTAGCCCGCCACGGCGGCGTCGAAGTACGTGGCGCGGGCGAGTTCCTCCAACGCCCCGGTGGTGGGCAGCCACTCGCACAAGTGGTTGGCAAGGTCGTACACGGCGGCGCCGGGGCGCAGAGCCTCGGTGATCGGCCCGTCGATGACGACGACGGTGTCGGGGTGGCAGCAGTGGCGGATCTGGGCCAGCGCGTGGAACGGGTCGTGGAGGTGGTAGTACACGCCCAGAAACAGGATCACGTCGAACTTCTGGCCCCGAGCGGCGAGGTCGTACACGGACTGCTGCTGATCGACCTGGACGGACGAGCCGAGCAGTTCCTTCGCCAGGTGGATGCCGCGCCCGGCCGACCAGTTCTGCCCCAGGTCGTCGCTCGCGAGGACGCTCCGGGCGCCGCGCTTCTCGGCGTGGAAGCTCCAGTACCCGTCCCACGAGCCGATGTCGAGTACCGACTTGCCGCGGAAGTCCACCGCCGCCAGGTGCGACTCGATGAACCGCCACAGCCGGCGGTGGCCCTCGATGTGCGCGCAGTGCGTCTTCGTCCGCAGCCCGTTGCCGAAGTCGAACTCGTGGTACCACGTGATCGCGTCCAACTCCGCCTGCTTCGCCGCGATGTCCATTCGCCGGTCCTCGTGGGTGACCGTCGAATCATCGGGCGGGCGGGCGGGGCGGCCGGCATCGGGCGCGGCATTTCGCCAGCGGTGCCGGCCGTCCCGCGCCGTACATTCGTCACACCTTACCGGCGTGGCTCAGTAATCGAACGCGTTCTCGCCGAGGCCGACGTTCAGTTTCACGTCGCTGAAGCTGTACGCCTCGAACAGGTCGCCGGCGGCGGCGGCGCCCTTCGGCTGGTCGTAGGCCTCGTACCGGAGCGGCAGTTTCGTCTCCTTGTCCACGTACACCAACATGCGGTGGGCGTAGCGGAAGGCGTGCGGCCGGCGGGTCAGGATTTCGTACCGCACCACGTTGCGCCCGGCGAACTGGAAGTCGCCCGTGTACACCTCGACCGGGTTGTTCAGGGTCTTCTCGCGGGCGGTCGCGGCGGCGACGCGGTCGAGCACCGCGGACATCGTCCACTCGGTGACCGGGTGGCGGTTCTCGGCCAGGAACTTGGAGTCGTCGAGGTCGATGGTCTTGAACCCCTTCGCGCCGGCGACCCCGGCCGGGCGGTACTGGAACTTCATGTTCTTGCGGGCCGCGGTGTAGGCGACCTCCATGCCGGCGATGGCATCGGGCCGGGCGAACCTGACGTACACGCCGCCGGGGTTGGTGCGCACCTTCATCTCCGCGACCTGTTCGGCCCCGAGCGCCCCGTTGCGCATCTCCTGGCGGGTGAACGTGCAGGTGTAGTCGCGCGTCTTGCCGAGCGCGCCGCGTGCCTCCGCGATCATCGCGAGGAGCGAGTCGCCCTTCGCGCCGTCGGGCGCCTTGGGCGCTTCGGTCTTGGCCGGCTCAACCTTCGGCGGCTGGGCGAGTGTCGCCCCGGCCACGAGTAGCCCGGCGCACGCCACCGCCGCCCACGTCTTGACACGCATGGTTCGCTCCCCCCAACGGACAGGTCCACCAACAATTTGGGCCGCACATATCGCGAGAGGGTGAACCGGGGAAGGGCAACTTCGCGGTGAGGTTTCCTGGGGTGGCGCGGGCTGTCGCCCGCTGACCCCAGGCTATTGAATACAACGCCTTCGGCGTAAAGAGAAATGTGGCTAATCCCAGAGGTGTTCCGGGTCGTAATCGGAACCGTTGAGTTCGAGGAGGCGGAGGAACTCGTCCTTGAATGTCTCCGCCTTGTGGTGGTTTTCCTGATTGGCGATGTACGCGGTGAGCGCCGGGACGTGGCCGTGGCTGAGCGAGAATATGCCGTAGCCGGTTTGCCAGTAGAAGTTCGCGAGGTCGGGGGATTGTTCCTTGATCCACTTCGACGATTCGCGCTTCAACTCGCGAACCAGTGAGGACGGGGACAGCACCTTCGACAGGCAACACAAGATATGAACGTGATCCTCCACCCCGCCGACGCGAATCGACGGCGATTCCAGGTTGCGGCACACGCCGACGAGGTAAGCGTGCGTTCGCTCGCGCAACACCGGATCGACCAGCAGCGGCTGGCGGTGCTTGGTGGAGAACACGATGTGAAGGTAAATCTGGGCGAGCGACTGCGACACGATCACGCCTCCGGAAAATCCCTGGGGGGGCTGAAGCCTGGGGTGGCGCTGCGCTGAACCCAGGCTATTGAATACAACGCCTTCGGCGTAAAAACCGACGCGGGACGCGAGAACCACCGCCACGGCACAGCGTCGCCCCGCACCACCGGGCATGATCGCCATTCGCTCTTTACGCCGAAGGCGTTGTATTCAATAGCCTGGGGTCAGCACGCGCTTCGCGTGCGTCACCCCAGGGACAGAACCAGCCGACAGCCGATGCTGCCGTACACGCTGACGGGCGCGAACCAGTCGCGGTTGGCGGCGCGGCAGCTGAGGGCGCCGCTGCTCCACGAACCGCCGCGCAGGACGCGCGTATCATTCGTTTGATCGT
>CANLGS010000050.1 GCA_947490035.1 Gemmataceae bacterium | reverse complement strand
GTGTTGCGGATGTACGCGCGCAAGGTCGGCGGCGGGTCCGAGTCGCTCGAGCGCTGGGGCCTTCGCGTGTTCGTGACGTACGGCGCGCTCCGCGCCGCGGGCTGGGCGACGGGGTGGCTCGAAGCAGATGCGTCGTACCTCTCGTGGCTCCACGGAATCGACCTCGCGGTGCTCGTGATTCCGGTCGCGCTGCTTCTTTCTAACTTCATCGGAGCGACACGCGAGCGAGTCGGGAAACTCGCGTACCTTGCGAGCGTGTGCTCGCTCTACACCGGGTTCGTGCTCAGCCTGCGCTTCGGTTGCTGGAACTTTGTGGTGGTGTTCGCGGCGGCCGGGTCGATGTTCCACGCGGTCGAGTACCTCGCGATCGTGACCCACTACGCGCGGCGGCGCGAAGCGGTCGGCAGCCCCGGTCCGTTCCGCACGCTCGCTCGGTTCTGGCTTATCTTCCTCGGCGGGTACGTTCTCGCGCTCGGCTCGGTCGGTGTCTTGATGTCGCGCACGGACAGCGGTTTCGTTGTGCTCTGGCAAGGGCTGAACCTGTGGGCCGCGTTCGTTCACTACGCGTTCGACGGGATGATCTGGAAACTGCGCCGGCCGGAAACCGCGGCCGCGCTGGGGGTGAACTCGTGAATCCGACCTCGCGATTGCTCATCGGGTGCGCGCTCGCGGTGGTTGTGCCCGCCGCGCTGTTGCACTTCACCGCCGCGAGTGAGCGCCTTGCCGCGGGGCTGTCGGCGGCTCCGTTCGCGTGGCCGCGTGTACTCGTCGCGCATCTCGTCACCGCGTTGCCGCTGGGGTTCATCGTCACGGGCTGGTTGCGTTCCATCGAAGCGATCAACGACGCGGTTCGCGGCCTGTGGCTCGCGATTGGGTTGGGAATAGCCGGTCTCGCGACACTCGTTGGCCCGCCCCTCGGTGACACCGTCAGCGGGGGTGAGTTCGGCGCGGTGCCGCTGTTGGTACTTCGCACGGCGTTCGCGTTCGCACTTGTGCTGCCGTGGTGCGTGTGGGCAACCGATCCACCGGTGACCGGCACGCCGAGAGTTAGCAATCCCGGCGTGCTGCTCGGGCTTGGTGTTGGGTTGGCGCTGCTGCCGTGCGGTCTTTACGCCGACGCGGTTGTCGCCGCGCGCACCGAACATGCACGCGACCTCATGCACCGCGAACGGATCGTGCGAGCCGACGCGGTGCTGACGGGACTGGTGGAACTTGGAAGCGATCGGCCGATTGGGAAGAAGTTGCCAGCCGAAGTGCGGAAGAATGTCGTGGCGACAATCCTGAGACTACGGCAAGCAGGGGATCGACCGTTTCCCGCGACCGCAAAGCCCGTCGACCGGTTCAACCGCGCGGTGCTGATGATCCAACTGGATCGTCTCGGCGAAGCGTCTGCCGTGCTTCAACCACTTGTGCCCGGCGACGACGTCGCGGCGCTACTTCTCGCCACCGTGTACCGCGATCAAGAGCGGTGGGCCGAGAGTGACGAACTGTTCGCGCTGGTGTTGGAGAAACTGTTGCCGCGCGCCGCGACGGACCCGGCCGCGCGCGGCGGGGCCCTCACCGCGCTCGAAGGGCTTGCCTTCAACGCCCGCGCGGACCGACGACCGGCGGACGCGGAGAGCGCGTTGAATCGCGGGCTTGAGGCACTACCCACGCACGCCGCCTACTTCCACTTCCAACTCGGCCGGCACTACCACGACGGCGGGCGCCCCGGCCTCGCACTCGAACACCTCCGCGAGGCGGCTCGCCTCGACCCCGTGGCCTACGCGGAGCGGGTCGACCAATTGGTCCGGCAGATCCAAACCTCGACCCACGCCTGCATGTCGTGGCGCTCGCGGTAAGGCTTCTACCCCTATCGAACGAGGATCCCCAGTGCCCGTCACCCGCCGTCAGCTCCTGACCTATCTCGGATCGGCAACTACTCCGCCCTGGTCGCTGCGGGTGCCGCCTCGGCCGCGCCGCCGGCGTTCCCGGCGCCCCGGCGGCGCGGGCCCGCCCCGAAGTTCTTTCGGCCTATTCGCCCGAGCGCGGCGGATGAGCTGGTGCTGCCGGAGGGCTTCAAGAACACCGTCGTCGCCCGGTGGGACGACCCGCTCGGCTCGAAGTCGCCGGACGGCTCGCCGGAGCGGTTCTGATACGACTTCATCGCCTACTTTCCGATCGACGCCTTGACCGGCGGGACGAACGCCGGCGAGGGGCTGCTGTGGGTGAACCACGAGTACCCGAACCCGCTGTTGGTGAGCGGGTATTCGCCCGCCGATGCCAAGGCGGGCCGCAAGCAGACTGCGGTGCAGATCGGTCGGGAGAAGCTGTCGGTGGGCGGGCGTGTACTCCACGTCCGACGGGATCAGGGGATTTGGAAGCCGGTAGCGGGCTCGAAGTTCAACCGCCGTCTCACCGTCACGTACCCGGAGCTGGCGCTCACTGGCCCGGCGACCGCCGTCGGTTCGGCGGTCGGCACGCTGGCCAACTGCTCCGGCGGCGCGACCCCGTGGCACACCGCGCTCTCCTGCGAGGAGAACTACCCCAACTACAACACCACCGAGAAGGACGGCTACCGATGGGGCGACATCCCAAGCTGGCGATCGACGAGCGGAAGTACGGGTGGGTGGTGGAGGTCGATCCGTTCGGTGCCCTGCCGCCGGTCAAGCACACCGCGCTGGGGCGGTTCAAGCACGAGAACGCGGCCGTGCGGGTCGGGCCGACCGGCCGCGTGGTGTACCTGGGCGGCGGCTCGCCCGACCCGCACCTGGACAAGTTCGTCTCGGCCGAGCCGGACAATTCGAAGGCGTCGCGGGCGGACCGGCGGAGGGTGCTGGGGGTCGGGACGCTGTACGCCGCGAACTTGGCGACCGGGAAGTGGGTTCCGCTGACGTTCGACGCGACTGCCGCGGCGAAGAAGAACCCGGCGGTGGCGATCACGTCCCAGGCCCACCCGCTCGACGGGTCGTTGCCCGTCGCGCTGACGAACAGCGCCGGCCGTCGCGTCCTCGAACCACTCTTCACACGTTACTCATACGCATCCCAGGAATTGAGTGCTGGCTTGTATTGTTGTGGTGCAGGCGGGACGCCCGCACCACAATAAAGCAGGCACTCAATTCCTGGGATCCGTATCACTCGCCTTCTCCGTGTCCGGCCCGCATCGTGACCGCACCATTCTGGAGGTGCTGCCATGTTTCGCGCTCCCGCGCTGTTCGCCGCGATCCTCGCAATCGCCACTTTCGCCGCCGACAAGCCGGCTCCGAAACAGGAACCAGCGCCGGTGTTCGGGGCCACACTCTCGGAGAAGATGAACTTCAGCGAGTACGACAAGATCAACGACCTCGCGTTGAACTACGTGTTGTGGCACGAGGTGATGGGCAGGGACGCACCGCAACCGCCGGCCGTGCGCCGCGCCGTCGCCTTCCGCGCCATCCGCGAGGAGAAGGACAAGAAGTAAATCGGGATCAGTCATCACGTCACCTTGCGACGTGCGGTCGCTCTCGGCCGCTTGCCGTTCACTCTTCGCGATCGAACCGCGTACCAACTGTCTACTGCGCGGAACCAGCGCCAGATCTTCGCGCATCCGTCTCAATTCCGCAACGCGGGCGAGGGATCGCGGTAGCTGTGATGAAGGTTCGCCGAATATCGGGGAGCGCGCGAGAAACTCACCGCCCCGCGCTCGGCTTCTTCATATCGATCAGCTTTAATGCTCGCGGCCGACATGGAACCACAACTCAGTTTACGGAGTCATTCGTGATCCACTCAAGACGGTCGCGCGGTCTCGCGTGCTGGGTCGTGGCGCTGCTCGGGGCGTGCGCACTCGCGGGCTGCGGCAAGGAAGACGGCCGGTTGTCCACCCAACCGGTGACCGGCAAGGTCACGCTAGACGGGAAGTCGTTGGCGAATGCCGAAATCTGGCTGGTGCCGACAAGCGAAGACGTGAAGAACGCCAAGATGACGGTCCGCCCGGCCGCGAAGTCTGGAGCGGACGGCACGTTCACCCTGTCCAGTTACGTCAGCAACGACGGCGCTCCAGTCGGGGACTACGCGGTCATGGTAGTCAAGACCGGGATGAAGGGAGAGTCGGACGATGAGGACGCCGAGGGCGGCGGTAAAGAGAAGACATTCGCGGCGACCGTGAAGGCCATGAACAACTCCGGCTTCCCCGCCAAGTACGGCAATCCCACAACGTCCGGGTTGACATTCACGGTCCGCGATGGACCAAACCAACTCGACCTCGCCCTGAAATCCAAGTGATCGCCCGCAATCGAACCGTCTCGTTCTCTTCTGTCCATTCCGAGGGTATCTCATGAACACGAAGTTACGCGTCCGGTCGGCCGCGTTCACGCTCATCGAGCTGCTAGTGGTGATCGCGATCATCGCCATCCTGATCGGGCTGCTGTTGCCCGCCGTGCAGAAGGTCCGCGAGGCCGCGGCCCGCATGTCCTGTTCCAACAACAACAAGCAGCTCGGGCTGGCCATCCACGGGTTCCACGACTCGAACGGGTGGATTCCGCCGGCCGGGATCGACGAGTACGGCTTCCCGAAGTGGAACGTGAACCCCGCCGGCAACCCCGGCGGCCCGATTCACGGCTGCATGCAGTTCTTGCTGCCGTACATCGAGCAGGACAACGTGTACAAGTTGTACAACTGGCAGTTGGACTGGCGGCACCCGGCGAACCAGGCGGCCGTCAGCACCAGGATCAAGGTCTTCATCTGCCCGTCGGTCCCGAACTCGGACCGCACCGCGACCGGAACATTTCAAGGAACCACCTGGCGCTCGGAAGCGTGCGACTACGCCCCGCAGAGCGGGTTCCGCCGCGCGCTGGCCGACGCCGGCTTCGCCGACTACATCGCGGGAGACGGTCCGTCGAACCCCTACAATCCCGCCGTCGATGTGATTGGTGGCGGCGGTCCGTATCGCGGCGTGTTCGAGTCCTGCGGTACGTTCCGGGACAAACGAGACAACGTGTTCACCTTCACCTCGATCACCGACGGGCTATCGAACACCGTGTTCTTCACCGAGGACGCGGGCCGGCCGTACTCCTACGTTCGCGGCGGGAAGCTCCGCTCACCCAGCTCCTCGGGGGCCGACCGAACTCGTCAAGGAAGCTCCGGGTGGGCGGATCGCGGGCTGAACTACGGGATCGACGGGTCCACGGTGGATGGCAATGACGGGGGCGGGCCGTGCTTCATGAACTGCAACAACCGCGACGAACACTTCTCGTTCCACACCGGCGGCGGAATGCACCTGTTCGGCGATGGCTCGGTCCGGTTCATTCGCGAATCGCTGTCCACGAAAGTGATGGCGGCCATGACCACCCGCGTTGGTGGTGAGGTGATCCCCTCCGATTGATTCCGCCGGTCGCGTTCGCGGCTGACCGTCCCACGGGTCAGCCGCGCTTTCACCTCCCCTCACTCATCCTGGAATCCGACCCATGCGCACCTTCGTTGCTTCGCTTCTCCTCCTCGTGGGCACCACGGCCACCGCCGCGGACCCACCCATCGCGCCGTTCCCGACTGATCCAACGGCGCGCCCCGGGCCCACGAAAGACGGGTTCCTGCTGCCCAACGGCTGGCACCTCACCCCGGCCGGCAAGCACATCGTCACCACCGATCTGCCGCTCAACATCCTTCCTCTGAAGGACGGACGGCACGCGCTCGTCGGCACCTGCGGGTTCAACCCCCATCACCTGTCGCTCATCGACATCGTGGACGGAAAGGTGATCGCACGCGAAACCGTGATTCAAAGTTGGTTTGGGATGACTGTCTCGGCCGACGAGAAGAAGGTGTGGTGGGCCGGCGGCGGGAACAATCTGATTCACTCCTTCGATCTCGCTGACAAGAAACTCAAACGCCTCGGCGCGCCGGAACCGGAACCCGCCCGACGCGAGCGACCCAAAGAGAAGGAGCCGAAGGAGAACGCCGAGCGGCCAATCGGCTTCAAGAGCGGCGTGTGTCTTTCCGCCGACGGAAAGACGCTCTTCTCGCTCGACATCGAAGCCGGCACCGTCACCGCGATCGCCGAAGACGGCACCGCGGGCAAACCCGCAGCAGCGGGGAAGCGGCCCTACGACGCGATCTTGTCGCGCAACGGCACCCTTCTCTACGTCTCCGATTGGGCCGGGCGGATGGTGCTGGCGCTCGACCCGAAGGAACTGCGCGTCGTCGCGAAGATTCCCGTTGGCGAACACCCAAACCAGATAGTTCTCCACCCGAAGGACGATCGACTATTTGTCGCGTGTGCTTCCAGCAACTGCGTCTCCGTCATCGACACGAAGCGCGGCATCGTCACCGAGACGATCTACACCCCGCTGTTCCCGAAGTCGCCGGAAGGCAGCACGCCCGACGCGCTCGTGGTGTCACCGGACGGCAAGACGCTCTTCGTCGCCAACGCGGATAACAACTGTGTCGCGGTCATCGACATCGAGGAGCCGAACAAGAGCGCCGTGAAGGGCTTCATCCCGACCGGGTGGTATCCCACGTCGGTTGCGATCACGCCGGACGGCAAGAACCTGCTCATCGGCGTCGGGAAAGGGCTGGCCACAACCGGTAACCCGATCCCGGCCGACCCGTCGAAGATCAAACGCACGCGCGGCGAAACGGAGTCGCGACGCATCATCAACTGGCCGTTCATCGGGCAAACGCTCGAAGGCGCGGTGTCCGTGGTGCCGGTGCCCGACGAGCAGAAGCTGAAGGAGTACACCGCGCAGGTGTACCGCAACTGCCCGTACTCGGACGCGCAACTCACGGCGGCCCCGCACCCGGTGAAGACCGCGATTCCCACAAAGGTCGGCGATCCGTCTCCGATCAAGTACGTGATCTACATCATCAAGGAGAACCGCACCTACGATCAGGTCTTCGGTGACTTCGCGGCCGGCCCGAACCCGAAGGGCAAGGGTGATCCCAAACTCTGCATGTTCCCGCGCAAGGTGACACCGAACCACCACAAACTCGCGGAAGAGTTCGTGCTGCTCGACAACCTCTATTGCAACGGCCAAGTCAGCCGCGACGGGCACCCGTGGAGTACGGCCGCTTACGGCACCGACTACATCAACCGCGACTGGCACCTGACTTATTCCGCGCGCAAGGGCGTGCCGGACACCGAGGAAGGCGACTTGGCGCGTCCTCCGTCGGGTTACATCTGGGACGCCTGCAAGCGCGCGGGCCTCTCGTATCGCAGTTACGGCGAATACGGTTCGCGCGTCAGCGACGGGATGGGCGGCTACAAGATGGAAGGCCGCGTGCCGGGTCTCGTGGGGAAGATGTGCCCGGAGTACGGCATCCCGAAGGTCGCCGGCCAGAAGAACCGCGACACCGATAACGCTGAAGTGTTCATCAAGGAGTTGAAGCAGTTCGAGAAGGACGGCACGATGCCGCGATTCATCGTGATGAGCCTGGGCGAGAACCACACCACCGGCACCACGCCGGGCACGTTCACACCGCAAGCGTGCGTCGCGAGTAACGATCTGGCACTCGGCCGCATTGTGGAAGCCGTGAGCAACAGCAAGTTCTGGAAAGAAACCGCGATCTTCGTGATTGAAGACGACGCGCAAAACGGCCCGGACCACGTGGACGCTTCTCGCACGGTCGGCTTCGTCATCTCGCCGTACACGAAGCGGAAGCACGTCGATAGCACGCAGTACGCGACCGTCAGCCTGATCCGCACGATGGAACTGATTCTGGGCCTGCCGCCGCTGTCGCAGTACGACGCGGCCGCTCGGCCCATGTTCAACAGCTTCACTGACAAGGCGGACCTGACCGCGTACAAGCACACCCCCGCCGAAATCGACCTCGGCGCGAAGAACGACAAACTCGCTTACGGGGCGGATCGCAGCTCGAAGATGGACTTCAGTGAGTACGACAAGATCGACGACTTCGAGTTGAACGAAATCCTGTGGTTCGCGGTGATGGGCAAGGACGCGGCGCAACCGCCGGCCGTGCGCCGCGCCATCGCCTTCCGCTCGCTGACCACACCGACCCCTGCTCCGAAGCGGTGAGAGGAAGGCAGGCACCCCTGGCATGGCCGAAGGCCGACACAGTAATCTGGTGTGGCCGAAGGCCGGGATTTCCAGGGGATTTCGACAATTACCACCCCGGTCCGCCGCCACAGTTACTCACTCGACTCGCAAAGCCTCGCCGACCTCTCCCGCAAAGCCTGGGGCGGGGTGAAACTCTGCCCCAGGCTTTGCTCACGAATCAGGCGGAACAAACGCCTTCGCACACCGAATATTACCGCGGCACGAAAGATACTCATTCATCAAGTTGCGGCAGCAGCGGCATAGAGAACGCAGGGCTGGAGGAAGTAACTGACGACGTGATTGGGAAGGTGGGCGAGCTTCCGCATGACGTGTTGGAGTCTCGCTCGCAACGCCGGTTTGGAGTCCGGCAACCCGTCCTCCGTTCCGGTGCCCGGCGGGGCAACTCGAACAGCTCCAACCGGTCCGCGTGCGCCGACACCCATTCCTTCACCACGCCACTCTGATGGACCTTCAACCGGTCCACGATCAGGAAGATCTTGCCCGTCGTGTTCCGCAGCAGGCGGCCCAAGAACACGATGAATCGTTCGCCCGTCATGGTCCCCGGGTAGGTCATGAACCGCAGTGTCCCTTCGTTGGTGATCGACGACACCATGTTGATCCCGATGTGCGGATCGGGCACCTCCATTGTCACGCGCTGCCCCTTGCGAGCATACCCGTACCCCGAACAGTGGTCGGCAACGACCCCGGTCTCGTCACACCAGTGGATCTCCGCGTGCTCCTTGCGGGCACGGGCCTTGAGGGCCGGGTACGTGTCCTCCAGCCACTGCCGCACCTCCTCCGGATCTTGCCTGCGGGCGTGACGCGCGGGCTTCTTGGCCGTGTACCCCCAGCGCCGCAGGTACTCGCCGACGGTCCGCACCGCCAACGCCACGCCGCACTCCGTGCGGATCAGCTCGCCGATCGCGCGCCGGCCGTCGTGACGGAGGTGCGGTTCGAGGGGGTCGAGTTCGAGTACGACGCGGGGCGGCCGGTGGTCCGCGAATTCGACGTGGTCGTGCCGGGCGGCTCGGTCGTCGCGCTGGTGGGCCGGAGCGGGGCCGGGAAGACGACGGTGACGGACCTGGTGGCGCGGTTCCACGACCCCACCCGGGGGCGCATCCTGGTCAACGGGACGGACGTCCGCGACTTCCGGCTGCGGACGTACCGCGAGCTGCTGGCCCTGGTCCAGCAGGACACGTTCCTGTTCGACGGGTCGGTGCGGGACAACATCGCCTACGGCCGCCACGACGCGACCGACGCCGAGGTCGAGGACGCGGCGCGGCGGGCCAACGCGCACGAGTTCATCGCCAAGCTGTCCGACGGGTACGGGACCGTGGTCGGCGAGCGCGGGGTGCGGCTGTCGGGCGGGCAGCAGCAGCGGCTGGCCATCGCCCGGGCGATCCTGGCCCGCCCGCAGATCCTGATCCTGGACGAGGCGACCAGCAGCCTGGACACCGAGAGCGAGCAGTTGATCCAGGCGTCGATGGCGACGCTACTCGCGGGGCGGACCACGTTCGTGATCGCGCACCGCCTCTCGACGGTCAAGCGCGCGGACCTGATCCTGTTGCTCGAAGACGGGCGCATCGTCGAGCGCGGGAACCACGACGAACTCATGGCCGCCCGGGGTGCCTACTACACCATGGTGCTCCGTCAGATGGCGTCCCACGACCAGGGGGGTGATGGGTTCGACGCTCTTCGCTCCGAGGATCGTTCCTGACTCAAGGCCACGGCCCGTGCGGCCAACGGTCGAACAGCCGGGCCACCACCGGCCTCGCGGCCCTGGGTCAGACGCCCGCCGGCAGTCACTCGCCGCGCCTGCCAGAAGGCCGAGGAAACGCCCTCGGCTTCCCGGCCTCGGGCGATCGTCATCGTGAAGGGACTCCGGTCCCGACCGTTCGGAACCGTTCCCGTGCTGGGGCCGCCTAAATCCCGAGCCGATTCGCACCACCGACCCGAACGCGAGGAGGCGTCACGTTGCTGCCGGCAACTCGGCGCGGGGCTCCGAAAGTGGTAGCCCCAACACTTTCGGAGCCGTAGCTCGTCCCCGCGACAAGGGACGACCCAGACGGCCTTCGTTCACTCCGTCGCAGGTGATCAGTGCGGGCGGGTTCGTCGTGCCGAACACCTCGCGGTGACGTCGTCAGCGTCACGGGATCTTGCTTGTCTTCGACCCGACCGGGCACATCGTGAACCCGGTGGGCATCGAGTCGGACGTCAGCGGCGTCAGGGACGGGTACACGGTCGTGACGAAGATTCTGACGTGGACCAGAAAGCGGTTGACCCGCCTTCACCGGCCGCAACGCTCGGAGTGAGAAACTGAGAACGTGAGAATCTGAGAAGCCGTGAGGGCGGTGGGGTCGGTCAACGATCTCGCCGCATCAACCGGGTGGGCCGCACGGCGATCCGTGCGGCCCATCATCATTCACCCCGTCCGCCCCGTCGCGAAACAGGGGACGCAGACCACCCCGCAACACACGTTTCGTTGGTTCAGCCTCCACGACGTCTTCAGTCCGCAGTATTCCGCAATTGAGCGCAGTATTCCGCAATTCCATGCGAATCCACGCAACGGATGTTGACCTACGCAAAGCCGCCGCTATGCTTCAAAACACTGGAAAACGTAGTCATCTGGAGCGTTTTCCGGGGCTTTGTAGTCGGGCTTCACACGGACGAAGTCACAGGTTCAAATCCTGTATCGCCCACTCTGCTCTAAAGCCTTTCAGCCGAAGCGTTTAACGCTTACCCCGACTCGTGTCGGGTGCGGCTTCCTAACCGTGCGTTCTGTGGAATCACTCCACAGAACGTCGTGAGGAACCGCGACATGCCCCCGGCCCGTAAGTCCATCCCGTCTTACTCCATCCACACTCAAACCGGTCAAGGTCGCGCCATCTGGTACGACCACACCGGAAAGCGACAACAAAAACTCCTACCCGGTGCGTTCGACTCCACCGAGTCCCGAACCGCGTTCGCCAAACTGCAACTCGAACTCGTCACGTCACCGGTTACCACCTCGCCGGTCGGTCCCGTTAACCTGACCGTGGTCGAACTCCTCACCGTGTACCTCGACTACGCGGAGAAACACTACCGTGAGCCGGACGGTAACCCGTCCGACGAGGTGCGACACATCAAGACCGCCATCCGTCACGTCCGCGAACTGTACGGCGCGACTCCCGTTGCGGCGTTCGGTCCGTTGATGTTGAAGGCGATACAGCAGCGGTTCGTGGAACAGAAGTGGTCCCGTAAGACCGTGAACGCGCGTGTCGAACGTGTTCGTCGCATCTTCCGGTGGGCGGTCGCCGAGGAACTGGTGTCGTCTTCGGTCTACCAAGCCCTCGCCGCCGTGCCGGGGTTGCGACGGAACCGGACCACGGCACCGGACCACGAACCTATCGGTCCGGTTGAGGATACCGTTGTCGATGCGACGTTACCGTACCTGAACCGCCACGTTCGCGGTCTGGTTACGTTCCAGCGGCTCACCGGGTGCCGTCCGGGTGAAGCCTGTCGCATTCGGCGGTGCGACATCGACCAAAGCGACTCGGTGTGGCTGTACCGACCGAAGCAGCACAAGACCGCGTACAAGGGTAAGCGACGCACGATCTACATCGGACCGAGGGCACAGGACGTGTTGAAGGGGTTCTTCACCGACGACGTTAACGCCTACCTGTTCGACCCTCGGAAGGCGGTCGAGGAGTT
>CANLGS010000049.1 GCA_947490035.1 Gemmataceae bacterium | reverse complement strand
GCGCGGACCAGGAGTTCCTCTACACCCTTAACTTCGGGCCGCAACACCCCGCTACGCACACGACGCTGCGCCTCATTCTGACGCTCGACGGCGAGACCATCGTCAACGCCGTGCCCGACATCGGCTACCTGCACAGCGGCTTTGAGAAGCTCGGCGAAGACCTCGACTTCAACCAGTATGTGACCGTCGTTGACCGGATGAACTATATCAGTCCGTTCGGCAATGAGTGTGCCTGGTTCACGACCGTCGAGAAACTGCTCGGGATCGAGATCACGCCGCGGTGTAAGTACATCCGCACTATCCTCGCGGAACTCGCCCGCATTTCGGACCACCTGCTCTGCGTCGGCGCCGCGGCGCTCGACCTCGGCGCGCTGACCGGGTTCTTGTACGCGTTCAACGCCCGCGAGAAGATCTACAACGTCATGGAGGCCGCGAGCGGCCAGCGGTACCACCCCAGTTTCGCCCGCGTCGGCGGGCTGATGGCCGACATCTCGGACGATGTCGTCGCAC
The DNA here is from genome assembly GCA_947490035.1 of Gemmataceae bacterium. Classification (GTDB taxonomy): domain Bacteria; phylum Planctomycetota; class Planctomycetia; order Gemmatales; family Gemmataceae; genus Gemmata. The sequence goes on along the minus strand of CANLGS010000049.1, from coordinate 11,284 downwards.
TCGTCCGCGACTTCGTGAAGTCGTTCCCGAAGGTTCACGGCGACATTGTGCGGTTGTTGAACCGGAACCGCATCTTCATCGACCGCACGAAGGGCATCGGCGTTCTGTCGAAGGAAGACGCGATCAGCTACAGTTGCTCCGGCCCGGTGGCTCGCGCGAGCGGCGTCGTTCGCGACCTCCGCAAGGACGAACCGTACCTCGCGTACAAGGAACTCGCGGGTTCGTTCAAGATCGTGTGCGGCAAGGGCGGCGACTGCTACAACCGCTATTTGGTGCGCATGGGCGAGATGCTGGAGTCGTGGAAGATCATCCACGCGGCGGTCGAGAACCTCCCGGCCGGCCCGGTGAACGTCGATCTCAACGACAAGCTCACCATCCCCGACAAGAACGCGACGTATAGAAGCATCGAAGGATTGATCCAACACTTCGAGCTGTTCATGTGGAACCGCCGGTGGGAGACCCCGGTGGAAGAGGTGTACGGGGCGAACGAGACCGCGAACGGCGAACTCGGCTTCTACCTCGTGGCGGACGGCAGTGGCAAGGCGTTCCGCGCGCGGACGCGCCCGCCGTCGCTCGTCCACTTCGCGGTGTTCCCACTGATGATAGAAGGCCACCAGATTTCCGATGTGCCCGCCGTGCTGGGAAGTTTGAATATCATCGCGGCGGAGTTAGACAGGTGAGAAAAGACAGAAGAAGTTTTGCCACAAAAAAGCACAAAAGGCACAAAAGAAGACCAAGAGCAGAAGTGCTCTGAACTCAGTCTTCTGGTTTTCTCTGGTGTCTTCTTTTGTGCATTTTGTGCTTTTTTGTGGCAAAACTTCTTCTCTGCACTGTGGCTGATGGAGCCTGAAATGCCGGCACTGAGTCCTGAGCTTCGCGAGAAGATTGCGGCGTACATCCCGAAGTATCCCCGCAAGCAAGCGGTGACGCTGCCGGCGCTGCACCTCGTTCACGACGAACTGCGCACCGTGTCGAACAAGGCCATCGTCGAGATCGCGGAGATTCTCGAACTGCACCCGTCGGAAGTTCACGACACGATGACCTTCTACGAGTTCTTCAAGGGCGAGGGGCAGGAGCTAGGTAAGACGCGGTTGTGGGTGTGTCGCGGGCTGGCGTGTATGCTCCGCGGCGCTTACGAACTGATCGAACACTGCGAAGGCAAACTCGGCGTACACTGCGGACACACGACCGCCGACGGCAAGATCACGCTGGAGTTCGCGGAGTGCATCGGCGCCTGCGACGGCGCCCCGGCGTGCCTGGTGAACGACGTTCACGCCATGAATGTGACGACCGAGAAGGCCGATCAGTTGATTACAGAATTGAAGCTTCGTTGATAGCTATTGGCTGTTAGCTTTTTGCTATTAGCCAGACAGGATCGTTGCCGAGATGATTTCGCTGTTGGATCGGCCAACAGCCAACAGCCAACAGCCAACAGCTAACAGCTATGCCGACATACGAACCTGTACTCCTGGCGCGCATCAACAAGCCCAACAGCATTGGGTTGGAGGGCTATCGCGCGGACGGCGGGTATGCCACCTTCGAGCGCGCGCTGAAGGAGAAGCGACCGGCCGACGTGGTCACGCAGGTGAAGGACTCCGGGCTGCGAGGGCGCGGCGGAGCCGGCTTCCCGTGCGGCCTCAAGTGGACGTTCCTGCCGAAGGATCATCCCGGCCCGATCTACCTGTGCGTCAACGCGGATGAGTCCGAGCCGTGTACGTACAACAACCGCATCTTGATGGAGAAGGATCCCCATCAAGTATTAGAAGGGATCATGTTGGCGTGCTACGCCATCAAATCTCAGAAAGCGTTCTTCTACGTCCGGTATGAGTACGGCGATTCGTTCCGCGCCCTCGAATCCGCGGTCAACGAACTGTACGCGGCGAAGTTGCTCGGCAAGAACATCCTCGGCAGTGACTTTGAACTCGACATCGTGGTTCACCGCGGCGCGGGCGCGTACATCTGCGGCGAAGAGACCGGCTTGATTGAGTCGCTCGAAGGCAAGCGGGCGTGGCCGCGGATCAAGCCGCCCTTCCCCGCCATCGAAGGCGCGTTCCGTAAGCCCACGATTGTGAACAACGTCGAAACGCTTGCCTGCGTTACGCAGATCATGAAGAAGGGCAACGACTGGTTCAAGTCGCTCGGCGTGCCGCCGGACCCGAAGAACCCGCGCGACGCCGGCAGCTACGGCCCGAAACTCTATACGCTCGCGGGTCACGTCGAGAAGCCGGTGTGCGTCGAGGTGCCGATGGGCATCACCATCCGCGACCTCGTGGAGCAGCACGGCGGCGGCGTGTGGAAGGGCCGTAAGGCGAAGGCCGTCAACCCCGGCGGCCTCAGCATGGGTTTCATCGACGTGAATGCGCCGCTCAAGGGCGAGGACGGCAAGACCGAGTACGACATCCCGCTCGACTTCAACGGTCCGGGTCGCGTCGCGTGCCTCGGTCTGGGCACCGCGGCGGTCACCGTGATCGACGACCAGACCAGCATGGTCGATGTGCTGCACAACGTCTGCCAGTTCTTCAGCCACGAGAGCTGCGGGCAGTGTACGCCGTGCCGCGAGGGCACCGGTTGGATGCTGAAGATCACCGACCGCATGCGCCGCGGGCACGGGCGGCGCGAAGACCTCGACATCCTGGTTGACGTGGCCGACCGAATCGGCATCATGCCGGGAACGACCATCTGCGGACTCGCCGACGGCGCCGGCTGGCCGGTGAAGACCCTGATCCGCAAGTTCCGCGCGGAAGTCGAGGCCGCCATCAAGAGCGGCGCGAAGAGCCAGTACGCGAAGTCGCTCGCCCTCGCGGGCGCGCACTGATTCATTCAACCGGGGGCTGCGATGCGAGCATTCGTGTTTGTCGCCGTGCTGGTTCCGCTCCTACTCTTGGTCGGGTGTCGGAAAGGCGCGAAGGACACCGCGCCCGCGAACAACGAAATCGCGAAGGTGAAAATCGCGCCGGAAACGCCGGCCGCGAAAACCGACAAGAAGGCCGAGCAGGAACCCGAACCGAACTGGCTCAAGGGGCCAATCGGCGGGAAGAAGGATCAGCCCGATCCACTGCCGGTCGAGGGCGCGGGCAACGGCAAGCAGCCGTGGAACGTCGGCGCGCCGCCAGTGGTGCAACCGATGCCCGCGCCCGGTGGGGCGAAGCCGCCGGCCGGTGTGCTGCAACCGAACCCGGTAGTGAACATCCCCGCGATCGCGCCGCCCAGCAACACACCCCTCGGCGCCGCGGCGCGGCTCGTCGCGCTAGCCGACATGCGCGACCTGCAACTCTTCATCCACGACGCCTCGCTCGTCGCCGGGAAGATGCCGTCGGCGGCCGAAATCTACGCGGCGCTCGTCGCGGCGCGCTCGCCCGCGGCCCGGCTCGTGCTCGACGGGGCCATCATCCTGACCGGCTCGAAGGAGCGCGAGAGCGTGTGGGCATACGAGGCCCGCGCGTTCCTGAACGGCGGCACGGTCGTGACCCAGAACGGCGTCGAGAAGATGACCGCCGAGGAACTGAAGAAGCTGCTCGGGAAGTAAATTCAGAGAAGAGCCGCAGGTGACGCAGAGAACGCAGATCAAGACATAGAAAGAGTGTTTTCCAAAGAAGGTCTTCGGCCTTCGTCTTGATCTGCGTTCTCTGCGTCATCTGCGGCTCTTGATTGGTATTCTTCTGGAACCAGAAATGCCGACGGTTTACGTGAACGACAAGCCGGTCGAGATCGGCACGAAGCGGCTCAACTGCGTGCAGGCCGCGGAGATCGCCGGCGTGTTCGTGCCGCACTACTGCTGGCACGAGGCGCTGTCCGTCGTCGCGTCGTGCCGCATGTGTCTGGTCGAGGTCGGCGACCTGAAAGACGGTAAGGTGACCATGCAGCCGAAGGTGCTGCCCGGCTGCCAGACGCCCGTGAAGGACGGCACCGTCATCGTCACCGGCGAGTACGACAAACGCGACAAGGCACTCCCCACCCTGCCCTACGATCCGGGCTACACCAAGACCGCGCCTCTCGGCGACCGCGCGAAGAAGTCGCAGGCGGACACGCTCGAAGGCTTGCTCATCAACCACCCGCTCGACTGCCCGGTGTGCGACAAGGCCGGCGAGTGCAAACTGCAAGACTTCTCGTACAAGTACGGGCGGTCCGAGTCGCGCATGGTGGACGTGAAGAACACGCCGCCGAACAAGCCGCAGTTGTCGAGCAAGATCACGCTGTTCACCGACCGCTGCATCATGTGTACGCGCTGCGTGCGGTTCACGCGCGAGATTTCGGGCACGGCGGAGCTGTACGTCGCCGGTCGCGGACATCACGAAGAGATCGACGTGTTCCCCGGTCGGCCGCTGGAGAACAAGCTCGCGGGCAACGTCGTCGATCTGTGCCCGGTCGGCGCGCTCGGCTCGAAAGACTTCCTCTACAAACAACGCGTCTGGTATCTCAAGACCGTGGACGGCGTGTGCAACCGCTGTTCGACCGGGTGCAACACCTACACGGACACGAACAAAGACATCGTGTACCGGATTCGGGCGCGCCTCAACCCGCAGGCACAAGGCCACTTCATCTGCGACGAGGGGCGCTACGGCTACCACCACGCGAACTCGGGCGAGCGTTTCGTCCGCCCGGTGATGAAGGCCGACGGCAGGTTCAAACCAGTAGCGTGGAGCGCGTTGCTGCCGCAACTCAAGCAAGAGTTCGCGGACGCGGTGAAGGCGAACGCGAAGGGCGTCGCCGCGGTGCTGTCGCCGTTCCTCACCGCGGAAGAAGCGTTCCTCCTCGGCTCGTATTTCAAGTCGCTGTCGAAGGACGTGCGCCTGGTGCTCGGACCGGTGCCGGTGATCGGCGAGGACGACACCTACCCGAAAAACGCGAAGGGCGAACCGGTCGAACCAGTGAAGTTCACCATCCGTGCCGAGAAGGCGCCGAACCGCATCGGCGTCGAAGCGGTGTTGAAACAACTTCAGGGCGACGTGATCCCGTTTACGAGCATCGCGAAGGAATCACTGTCCGCGATGTGGTTCGCGGGCGGTTACCCCGATCCGTCGCACCTCGACGCGCTTGTTCCCACCGACTGGAAAGCGCCCGCGTTGCTCGTCGCGCAAGACCTGTTGCCCACGGTGATGACCGCCTCGGCGAAGTACATCCTCCCCGCGACGACCGGGTTCGAGAAGGACGGCACGTTCGTGAACCACGCGAACTACGTGCAGACGTTCGGCCGCGCCGCGCGCCCGCCGCCGGAGGCGCGCACCGCGTTGCAACTCGCGTTCGACCTGCTCGGGCGCAAGGGGCTGGTGCAACCCGACGCGATGCGCAAGGAGTTGGCGCGGGCGGTGCCGTTCTTCGGCGCGCTGGCCCCAGAAACGCGCATCGCGCTAGAAGTTGCAGGCGAGCGGGGGGCGTAAGCCCCCTGATGGCTCGTCGATCAATTACGCCTTGAAACGCAATCAGGGGGCTTACGCCCCCCGCTCGCCAAGACGAACCTATGCCGACCTTCGACCTCACTATCACCGCGATCGTCATCGTCGGCCTCATCGGGGGCATCCTCGGCGTGTGCGGCTACCTCACGCTCGGCGAGCGCAAAATCTCCGCGTGGATGCAGGACCGCATCGGGCCGAACCGCGTCGGGCCGGGCGGGCTGCTCCAGCCGCTCGCCGACGGCGGCAAGTTCTTCCTCAAGGAAGAAGTCATCCCCGACCACGTCGATAAGGTCTTCTACCTGCTGGCGCCGGCGGTCGCGGTCGGAACCGCGCTGCTGGCGCTCGCGGTCGTGCCGTTCGGCGCAACGACCCCGCCGCCGGACCCGGTAGCAATGGCGACGCCGAACGCGATGGCGACGTTCGAGGCGCAGCAGAAGGCTTACGGCGAGAGCTTCAACTTCGTGCTGGCGCCGGGGCTGGACATCGGCGTGCTGTACCTCTTCGCGCTCGGCTCGCTCGCGGTGTACGGCGTCATCCTCGCGGGGTGGAGTGCGAACAACAAGTATTCGCTGCTCGGCTCGCTGCGGAGTTCCGCGCAGATCGTCAGCTACGAAATCCCGCTCGGCATGTCGGTGCTGGGCGTGTTCATCATCGTCGGTTCGCTGAACCCGGAGAAGATCATCGCGTGGCAAGCAGGTGCTGGCGCCGCGTCCGACCCGGTGTTGAGCCACATCGGTTTGGGAAGCGCGTGGTGGTTTGTGCTGTTCCAGCCGCTCGCGCTGTTGCTGTTCCTCGCGAGCACCTACGCCGAAGACAGCCGGCTGCCGTTCGACCTGCCGGAAGCCGAACAGGAACTCGTTGGCGGGTATCACACCGAGTACAGCTCGCTGAAGCTCGGCCTCATGCTCCTCACCGAGTACATCCACCTCGTCGCCTCGAGCTTCATGGTCGCGGTGCTGTTCCTCGGCGGGTGGAGCTTGTTCGGGCTGGAATCGGTGTCCAGTGACCCGATCGTCGCGGCCGTTCTGAAGCTGCTGATCCTGTGCGGCAAGATGGTCGGGCTGTGCGTCTTCGCGCAACTCGTGCGCTGGACGATCCCGCGGTTCCGGTTCGACCAACTGATGAACCTCGCGTGGAAGGTCATGATCCCGCTGGCGCTGCTGAACCTTGTCGCGGTGATCTTCGTGAAGCAGTTCGGCTGGTCGCTTCTGGTGCTGAGTGGCGTGAACGTGCTGCTGTTCGTGGGCGCCGGCATGTTGGGCGCCCGCACGCGGGGCACGGTCACCAACCCGAAGCGCGCGGTGAAGAAGATGCCGCCGGGGCTGCCCGCCGGCGTGACCTACGCGGGGCGGTGACTGAGTTTGTGGCACAGGCTTCCAGCCTGTGCGTAAAGGAACACAGGCTGGAAGCCTGTGCCACAAGAGTAAACAGCAAGCACTGGTGGTTCATGCCGATCGCCGAATCCGAAGTCGCGTGGGTGGAAGAGACCAAACTCGGGCTGTGGGAGCAGCTCTACATCCCCGCGCTCATCGACGGGCTGAAGACCACGCTCGGCCACATGATCAGCCGCAAGGTCACCGAGCAGTACCCGGAGCAAGAGCCGACGATGCCGCTGAACTATCGCGGCGTCCATCGCCTCAACCGCGACGCGGCGGGCCGCGTCAAGTGCGTGGCGTGCTACATGTGCGCGACCGCGTGCCCGGCGCACTGCATCGACATCGTCGCGGCGCCGGCGCCGGCCGAGTGGCAGAAGGACGGGCGCGAGAAGTACCCGGAGACGTTCGTCATCGACGAGCTGCGGTGCATCTACTGCGGCATGTGCGAGGAAGCCTGCCCGGTGGACGCCATCGAACTCACCACGCTCTACGACCTCACCGGCTTCAGCCGCGAACAGATGGTGTTCGACAAGGAGAAGCTGTTAAGCGTGTTCGACACGACTACGAAGGCCGGAACCGACCCGGTGCGCACGCAAGCCGGAAGGTTGAGTGTGGCGAGCGAAGCACCGCCGGGTGAACCGCGACCGTAAGGGAGCGGGTGGGCGATCCGGCCAGGGATAACGCACCCACCCTCTCCCTTCACCGTTTCCGCGCTGCCGCCGGTTGCCCGCCTCATATACCATTGTCAGTCTCGCTTGTGACAACCTTCACGAAGTCCGCATGAACCTGTTCGCGCTATCGTTCGCGCTGGAAACCGGCGGGCAAATCGCCCTCGCCGCGCTGCTCGGCGTAGCGGGGTTCTTCCTGCTACTGCCGAACCCGCGCGGGCGGTTCGTCGGTCCGGGCATCGCCCTCCTCCTCTCGTCCCTCGCGATCTTCGGCGCGTGGCTGTACGGCCACTTCGGGAACCCGCTGCCGGACATCATCGGCACGATCCTCTTCGCGCTGTTCTCGGCCGGCGCGCTCGGCTTCGGGACGGTCCTCGTCGTGCAAAAGAACCCGGCCCGCGGCGCGATCGCGTTCGCGTTCGTGATCCTCAGCACGTGCGGGCTGTTCCTGCTGCTCGCCGCCCCGTTCCTGATGGCCGCGACCGTCATCATCTACGCCGGCGCGATCATCGTTACGTTCCTGTTCGTGCTGATGCTGTCGCACGCGGAAGGTCCGTCGGACGAGAACGACCGCAGCCGCGAACCGCTCTCCGGCGCGTTCGCCGGCTTCGCGTTCGTGGGCCTGGTGCTGTTCACGCTCCATCAGACGAGCCAGGCCGCAACGCCGTCGCACCTGCTCGCACCCGTGCTGACGGCCGAAGAGCGGAAGGCGCTCGGCGAGATCGCGGCGAAGCTTGAGGAAGCGGAAAAGCAACTCGACGGTGACACCAGCACGCACACGGCGAGCGACGAGCGAGTGAAGGCGTTCGAGGTCGCATTCGCGCCGATCAAGTACGACCTGTACGGCGTCGTCGGCACGTCCGACAAAGACAAACTGGCTGCGGTTCGCCTCGGTTCGCTCCCGACGCGCCTGGAGAAAACCGCGAAGAGCGGCACCGATTCCGCCGTTCTCTTCCGCGAAGACCAGCAGGCGCGCGACGTACTCAGGCGCGCCGAGATCGTGCGCGAGCAGACCGCGCAACTGAACAAGAACGTCTCGCGAATCTTCCAGAGAGAGAAGCCCGACGTGGACAGTGCGAAGGCCGAAGTGCGCAAGCTCCGAGACGAGGTCGTGCTGCTCCGCGGCGCCGGCGACCTGCCCGCGAGCAACGTCCGCGGGCTGGGGTTCGTGCTGTACTCCGAACACCTGCTCGCGATCGAACTCGCCGGCACGCTGTTGCTCGTCGCGGTGATTGGTGCGGTCGCAATCACGCACCGCAAGGGGGTCGCCAAGTGATTACGCTCTGGCACTTCCTCGCGGTCGCCGCGGCGCTCTTCGGCATCGGGCTGGTCGGGTTCCTCACCCGGCGCAACCTCATCACGATGTTCCTGTGCGCCGAGATGATGCTGCAAGGCGTCGCGATCAACTTCGTCGCGTTCGCCCGGTTCCACGGGAACTTGCAGGGTCAGGTGTTCGTGCTGTTCATCCTCGCGGTGGCGGCGTGCGAAGCGGGCGTCGCGCTGGCGCTGTTCATCAGCCTGTACCGCCGGCGGCGGTCGCTCGATGTGACCGACTGGCAGGAGTTGCGCGAAACCGGCGTGCCCGCTACGTTCGACGCCGAACCGCTCGACCGGCCGGTTGTGGAGCCGGAACCGACGCTCACACCGGCCGGCGCGCGGCCCCTCCCCCCGTTGGACGCGGAGGTGCCTGCCAGTGTCTGACACGATCACCCTCGCACTCGTCATCCTTGTGCTGCCGCTGGCCGCGAGCCTGGTCGCGGCGCTCTCCGCGCTCACGCCGCTGAAGAGGTACGCGCACGTCCCGCTGATCGTCGCGTGCGGTAGCGCGGCCGTGGTCGCGCTGCTGTTGCTCGTGAAGGTGATGGACGGCGGGCGCGACGAATCCCACCCGATCACGTGGTTCGCGGCCGGCAAGGTGGTGGCCCGGTTCGCGATCACCGTGGACCCGCTCTCCTCGATCATGCTCGCGATGATTACGTTCATCGGGACGATGATCGCGGTGTTCGCCGGCGGCTACATGAAGGGCGACAAAGGCTTCCCGCGGTTCTTCGCGGTGATGGCGCTGTTCGTCTTCAGCATGTGCGGGCTGGTGCTGGCGAACAACTTCTTCCTGCTCGTCGCGTTCTGGGAAGGCGTCGGCCTGTGTTCGTACCTGCTCGTCGGCTACTACTACGAGAAGCCGGCGGCGGCGGCGGCGGCGCGAAAGGCGTTCCTGTTCACGCGCCTCGGCGACACCGGGTTGCTGCTCGGCATCTTCCTGCTGTGGAAACTCGGCGGCTGGACCACCGACCTACCGGGCCTGTTCCGTTACATTCAAACATTCCCCCCCGACCCTACGCAGCTCACGGTCGCGTGCCTGCTGCTGTTCTGCGGTGCGGTCGGCAAGAGCGCGCAGTTCCCGCTGTACGTCTGGTTGCCGGACGCGATGGAAGGCCCGACGCCCGTTAGCGCGCTGATCCACGCCGCGACGATGGTGACCGCGGGCGTGTACCTGCTCGCCCGCTGTGCGCCGCTGTTCGCGCTGGCACCCGACGCGCAGATCATCGTCTCGTGGATCGGCGGAATCACGGCGCTGCTCGCCGCGTTCATCGCGCTCGCGCAGACCGACTTGAAGCGTATTCTCGCGTACTCGACCGTCAGCCAACTCGGGTTCATGTTCATGGCGCTCGGCACGGCGGGCACGATCAGCCCGACGTTCGCGGTGACGGCGGCGATGTTCCACCTGTTCACGCACGCGTTCTTCAAGGCGCTTCTGTTCCTCGCGGCCGGCAGCGTGATGCACTCGATGGGCGGCGTGATCGACGTGCGGCAGTTCGGCGGACTCCGCAAGGTGCTGCCGACCACGCACCTCACCTTCTTGTGCGGTGCGGCGGCCCTCGCGGGCGTCCCACTACTCTCCGGGTTCTGGAGCAAAGACCTGATTCTGGAGTCGCTGGCCGCCGCGAGCGAAACGACTGGCCCGTTCTCCGTGGGTTATTTCACGCTGCTGCTGGTCGCGTGTCTGACGGCGTTCATGACCGCGTTCTACACGTTCCGCGCGTACTTCCTGACCTTCTGGGGACCGGAGCGCATCCCGCACGAAGCCGGCCACCACGCGCACGAATCGCCGCCGTCGATGACGATCCCGCTGCTCGTGCTGGCGGTCGGCGCGCTGTTCGTGGGCATCGCGCTCGAACCGTTCACGCACGCGTTCAGCGACTTCCTCGGCGGCACGCCGTCGCTCGCGCTGGCGCGCGGCCCGACCCCGGCGAAGGAGGTGGCGCACCACTTCAACTGGGTGATCGCGGGCGTGAGCGCGGCCCTCGCGCTCGGCGGCATCGGCCTCGCGTTCGCGCTGTACCGCAACGGCGGCGCGGAGAAGGCGCCCCCCGGCATGGCGAAGGTGTTCGAGCTGTCGCGGAAGAAGCTGTACGTGGACGAGGTGTACCACGCGGCGCTGGTGAAACCGGCGGAGGTGTTCGCGTTCCTCGCCCGCGTGTTCGACGGGTTCCTCGACGCAATGGCGCGGCTGATCTCCGCCATCCCGCGATTGCTCGGTCACTGGGTGCGGCCGATCCAAAACGGGCTGGTTCAGTTCTACGCGCTGTCGATGGCGCTGGGCGTGAGCGTGTTCTTGGCGTTCGTCGTGTTCCGCATTACGCGGTAAGAAATGTAGTCATCACGCTCCGCGTGATGTCTTCGCCCGCTGGAGAATGTAGTCATCACGCTCCGCGTGATGTCTTCGCGACGCGAAACATGAAGACGACATCACGCGGAGCGTGATGAGAATGTAGTCATCACGCTCCGCGTGATGTCTTCGCGACGCGAAACATGAAGACGACATCACGCGGAGCGTGATGACTACACT
>CANLGS010000048.1 GCA_947490035.1 Gemmataceae bacterium | reverse complement strand
GCGCCGCGCGAATCGGGCGCGGCGTGGTCGTCGGCGAGCGGGCGGGTTCGCGACTTCCGCCGGAGCCGGGCGCGGACCGCGTTGCGCGCGGCGTTGGACGCGATCCCGCACAGCCAGTCGAAGAGCGTGCCCTTCGTCGGGTCGAACGCGCGCACCCGGCGCACCGCGGTCAGCCACGTCTCTTGAAGCACGTCGTCGGCGAGTTCGGGCAACCCGCCGCACCGCCAGCGGACGTACCCCGCGAGCCGCTCGTAGTGCGCGTCGAACCACAGCCGCCACGCGGTCGGGTCGCCGGCCAGCACCGCGGCGCGGGTCGTCTGTTCGCGCCAGGTGTCGCCGTCGCTCATCGTGGAGATATTGTCCGCGCGAACGGGAATCCTTCGCGGGAAATTGCCGCTTGCGGCTTCGCGGGAAAAACATCCCGCGAAGCCGCGAGCGGCCGGGCCGTAGCTACTCGTCCAGCGGGTACATCGGCCGGCGGATGCGTTTGTACTCGAACCGGGCCGCGTTGATCGCGGTCAGGCCGGGCGTGTCCACTTCGATGATCTCGCCGCCGACCGGCGCGTAGGCGGCCTTGTACGCGACTGCGGCTTTCACCACGATCATTTTCGCCTGCTTCGGGTCGATGCCGAGGCTGGTGAGTTGACCGAGGCTGAACGGCGGCGTGCGGAACGCGTTCAGCACGAGCAGGTTGCCGTCCGCCAGGTCGAGAACGGCGGTGTGCCCCTGGTCGTTCTGTCGGCGGCCCCCGTGCCGCGCTTCAACTTCGACCCACTTGCCATCGTGAAGCGAACGCACCGTGCCGCGCACGCGAACCGGGTCGCAGTGAAGCGTGCCGGTCGAACCGCCGACGGTCACCTCCAACCGCCCGCCGATGCCGACCGCTTTCGCTTGTTCGACCGCCGCAGGCGCGTGAATTACCACGACGAAACCTTTCGCGTGCTGCTTCAGCAGTTCCGCGAGCAGCACGGTGCCGTCGCCGGCCGAACCGCCGCCGACGTTGTCGCCCAGGTCGATGAGCAGCGCCGGCGGCGTCGTGCAGGCAAGGGCGCGGCGCACCGCTTCCTCCGGTTCCGGGCTGAGTACGTTGAGTTGCTCGCGCACGGCCCACATCGCGTCCGCGAGTTCGTCGGCAACGGCTTTGGCCTTCGCCTTGTCGCCGTCCGCGACGACGATCACGCTCGCGCCCACCTCCGGCACGTCCGCGTAGGGGAAACCCGCCATCAGGCTGACCGACAGAATGCCCGGCCGGTTCTCCATGTCGCGCGCCGTACGCATGAGACCGGCCATCGGTTCGCGTGCGGTGTCCTGGCCGAGCAGGTTCAGCAGCATCGGCGGTTTGCCGACGTGGCACGCCGGGCGCACCTCGCCCTTCACCGTGCGTGCGAGCAGTTCCGCCGCGATCAGCCCGCGCTGCCGCTGGTCGATGTGCGGGTACGTCTGGTAGCCGACGAGAATGTTCGCGGTCTCGGTCATTCGCGGATCGATGTTCCCGTGGAAGTCGAGCGTCACCGCGAGCGGCACGTCCGGCCCGATCGCCGCACGCACGCGGCGCAGCACCTCGGCGTCCGCGTCCGGGTGTTTGGGCGTGACCATCGCGCCGTGCAGCGCGAGCAGCACGCCGTCGGCGCGGGCGAGTTTAAGACCGGTGGCGAGCGCGTCGGTGAAGTGGTCGAAGAACTCGTCGCTCACGGGTCCGGCGGGCGTCGCCCACGCCATCGCGACGGGCACGAGACCGTAGCCAAACTGCGCCGCGCCCGCGATGAACCCGCCGACCTCGTGGTGCGCTTCCTGCCAGATGGGAATGACGGCGTCGCCGTAAGTGAGGCTGCCGTCGCGGAACCGCTGGAGGTCCGTCGGCAGCGGGGCGAAGGTGTTCGACTCGTGCATGAACCCGCCGATGGCGATTCGCATAGGGCACCTGATTTTCTGACCGCGCACCCTGGGCGTTGTCCGCGTCGCCCAGAACCCCGGGCGTTGCCCGGGGCTGAGGAGTGTCAGTCCTTCGGACTGTATTTCGTATTCACCCTGAAAGGGTGACATTCCTCAGCCCTGGGCAACGCCCTGGGTGGGATGTCGCATCGCCCTGGGTGCGACCAAGCGCACGAGAATCCGTATTCTTTCTATGGGCGCAACGTCGCGCCCTCTCCAACTTCTGAGGTGTTACCGTGTCCGTGAACGTGGCGGTTGTCGGTGCGACGGGTGCCGTGGGCGATCTGATTCGGAAGGTGCTCGCCGAGCGCGACTTCCCGATCAAGTCGATCAAGTTCCTGGCTTCCGAGAAGAGCGCCGGTAAAGCCGTCGAGTTCGCGGGGGAATCGTACACCGTCGAACTGATCCGGCCCGAAGCGTTCGAGGGCGTGCAGATCGTCCTCAGCAGCACGCCGGGTTCGGTGAGCAAGGAGTTCTCGCCCATCGCGGTGAAGGCCGGCGCGATCGTCGTTGACAACTCCTCCGCGTGGCGCATGGACCCGGACTGCCCGCTCGTCGTCCCCGAAGTGAACGCACACGAGCTTCACAACATCAAGAAGGGTATCGTCGCGAACCCGAACTGCGTCGCGATCCCGCTGTGCGTCGCGCTGAAGCCCTTGCACGACCTCGCGCAGGTGAAGCGCATTGTCGTTTCGACCTACCAGTCGTCTTCGGGCAAGGGCGCGAAGGGCCTGTTAGACTTCAACGCGCAATTGAGCGCCTGGGCCGCGGGCAAGCCGGTGCCGGCGCCGACGGCGCACCGGGCGCAGCTCGCGGGGAACGTCATCACGCTCGACTGGGCGCTCGACCCGAACGGCTTCACGGAGGAAGAGAACAAGGTCATCAACGAGACGCGAAAGATCATGGGCGACCAGACCATCGGCGTGTGCCCGACGTGCGTCCGCGTGCCGGTGAAGGTTGCGCACAGCGAGGCAATTACGGTCGAGTTTGCGCGGCCCTTGTCAGTGGCCGACGCGAAGGCGGCTCTCGCGAAGGCGCCCGGCGTGGTGTTCATGGACGAAACGAAGGGCGAGTTCCCGCAGCCGCTCCTCGCGGAGGGCAGCGACCACACGTTCGTGGGCCGCGTGCGGCAAGACCCGAGCAACCCGAACGCGCTGTGCCTGTGGGTGGTGGCCGACAACCTCCGCAAGGGCGCCGCGAGCAACGCCGTGCAGTGCGCCGAGGAACTGGTGAAACGCGGCATCGTGAAGTGACACGGTGAACCGCGACCGTGAGGGAGCGGGTGGGCCTTCCAGCAACCGGCTTGGCGTGTCCACCCGCTCCCTCACGGTCGCGGTTCACCCAAACTCATGCGCAACCTCAAACTCACCATCCGCTACGACGGGACGGACTTCTTCGGCTGGCAGACGCAGCCCGGCCGGCGCACGGTGCAAGAGACCATCGAGAAGGCCATCGTCGAGATCACGCGCGAAGAACGCGTGCGGTTGAACTGTAGCGGGCGCACCGACTCTGGCGTTCACGCGGTCGGGCAGGTCGCCAACGCCTACACCGCGAGCAAGCTCTCGTGCGAGGTGTTGCTCAAGGCGATCAACGCGAAGCTGCCCGACGACGTGAACGTGCGCGAGGTGGCCGAAGCACCGCAGAGCTTCTGCGCGAACAAGGACGCGGTGCGGAAGAAGTACCGCTACGTCATTCAGGACGGCCGCATTCAAGACCCGTTCCTGCGCAAGTACGCGTGGTTCGTCAGGCAGAATCTCGACGCCGAAGCAATGTCGCGTGCGGGCCAGTGCTTGGTCGGTCGGCACGACTTCCGGTGTTTCGAGACGGAGTGGCCGAACCGCCTGACCAGCGTGCGGACCATCACGCACCTGAGCGTGAACCGCTTCGGCGACTGCATCTGGATCGACGTGGAGGCGAACGGCTTCCTCTACAACATGGTGCGGGCGATCGCCGGCAGCCTGGTGCAAGTGGGCCGCGGCTTCTGGCCGGAAGCGCAGATCGAAAATGTGTTGAAGGCGATGGACCGCCGACTTGCGGGGCCGACCGCACCCCCAGAGGGGCTGTTTCTAATGCGCGTGACGTATTCCGGATAAGCCTCTCGCGGCTTCGCAAGTTGCGAAGCCGCGAGCGGCGAAGAAAGACATGTCCCACTTCGACTACCCCTCCGAACTGGCAATCGCACCACTGGCAAAGCCTGTGAGTGCGACCGTGACCGTGCCCGGCAGCAAGAGCATCACCAACCGCGCGCTGGTTCTCGCGGCGCTAACTGATCGTGACATCCCGTGTCGGCTCACCGGTGCATTGCGGAGTGAAGACACCGAGGTGATGATCGCGGCGATTCAGCAGTTGGGCATTTCGGTTCAGCCGGACTGGAACGAACGTAATCCGAGCGTCCTATTCCCGACGACACCGACGCGCGGCATCCCGGCCCGATCCGCGGACCTGTTCGTCGCGAACTCTGGAACGACAATGCGGTTTCTGACCGCGCTCGTGGCGACCGGGGAAGGCCGATACCGACTCGACGGCATCCCGCGAATGCGAGAACGCCCGATCCGAGACTTGCTCGACGCCCTGAACCAACTTCGCGGCGTGAAGGCGTTCAGCGAATCCGGCAACGGTTGTCCGCCGGTCGTCGTCGAGACGAAAGGCATTCAAGGTGGGCACGTCAAGATTCGGGCCGGCGTCAGTAGTCAATTCCTGAGCGGTCTGCTCATGGCCGCTCCGAACGCGGAGGAAGCCGTGACCATCGAGGTCGAGGGGCCGGTCGTCTCCGAGCCGTACATCGAGATGACGCTCGCGATGATGCGGAGCTGGAGTCATCGGGTCGAGCGAATTGGAACCAGCACCTATCGCGTTCTCACGACCGACAATCACCCCGGACCGCAAGAGTACGCGATCGAACCGGACGCTTCGGCCGCGTCGTACTTCTGGGCCGCGGCAGCCATCACCGGCGGGAGCGTGACCGTGTCCGGCCTGAACCGCGCGTCACTGCAAGGCGATGTGCGGTTCGTCGATGTGCTGGCGCAGATGGGCTGTCGCGTCGAGGAGTGCGACGCGGGCATTACCGTTCACGGCGGCACGCTTCGCGGCGTCGATGTCGATATGAACGACATCAGCGACACCGTGATGACGCTCGGCGCGGTCGCGTGCTTCGCCGAAGGGCCGACCACCATTCGCAACGTCGCGCACATCCGCCACAAGGAGACGGACCGCATCGCGGCGCTGGCAACAGAGCTGCGCAAGCTCGGCGCGGAAGTGGACGAACGCGACGACGGCTTGACGATCCACCCGCGCCCGCTCACGGGCTGCGCGGTGGACACGTACAACGATCACCGCATGGCGATGAGTCTGGCGCTGGTCGGGCTGAAGGTGCCGGGAGTTGTGATCCGCAATCCGGGGTGCGTCGCGAAGACGTACCCGGGGTTCTGGCAGGACTTGGAGTTGCTGAGGTAGGTGCCGCTTGCCGAGCGGCACGGTTGCCCAACGCGCGATACTTTCGCGGGCGCCCGCGTCGCTCACCCGCGGGTTAGCCCGTGCCGCTCGGCGAGCGGCACCTACCAAATCACTTGCCTTCCGGCTTCGGCGGCTCGGTCCAGAACGGGCTGAGGCGCTTGATCTTGTACAGCACCTTCTCCCGTGCCTCGCCGGTCGCGGTCTCCAGTTGGGCCTTCAGCTTGGTCATCTTCTTCTTGCGCATGTAGCGCCGGTCCAGTTCGATACGCCGCTCGACCATAGAATGCCACTCCGTGAAAGAGACGCCCCGAACGCGGAAGCGATGACACAAACTTACACACCTTACCCCCCGGCGACAAGCACGCCCGCCGGTTCGGTCCGCCGGGCGCTCCTCGCGGTGTGGCTCGCCTTCACCCTCGGCGCTCTCGCGTTCGTTGGGATGATCGGCACGAACGCCCCCTACGCCGACGAATGGGAGTTCGTCCCGGCGCTGCTCGGCGACGAACCGTTCGTGCCGTGGCTGTGGCAGCAGCACAACGAACACCGCATGCCGCTGCCGCGAGCCGTCGTGTTCGCGTACTTCCAACTCACGCACGACTTCCGCGCCGGGATGGTGCTTCAGGTTGTGCTACTGTCCGCGCTCGCCTTCGGCCTCATGCGCCTCGCGGACAAGCTGCGCGGCAAGCCGCACTGGGCGGACGCGTTCTTCCCCGTCTCGCTCTTGCACATCGGGCACTGGGAAAACTTCGTGATGGGCTATCAGGTGTGCTTCGTGCTGTTCGCGGTGCTGGCGACTTCGCTCGTGGTTGTCGCGCTGCGAATCACGCACGCGAACGCGTTCCGGTCCGGTGTGATTGCGGGTGTGTGCCTCATGCTGCTCGCGCTCACCGGAGGCTCCGGGCTGGTCGTGGTGCCTCCTGTGAGCGCGTGGATTTTTTTCGTCGCACTCACTGTGTGGCGTGGCGGCGCGAAGGGCAGGGCACTCGTGCTGCTCCTCCTCGCGGTGCTACCCCTGGCGTACCTCGGCGTGTACTTTCAGAACTACCACAAGCCGGAACACCACCCCGAACCGAACTTCGGTTTGCCCGCGTTGAGCGTGGCTGGGGAAGTGCTTGCCGTGTCGCTCGGAATGGGGCTGAGTCTGGTCTGGTGGGTCGTGTGTGCCGGGTTGCTCGTCGTCGGCACGATGACGCTCGCGTTGCTCGTGCGCCGGTGGAAGGAACCAAGCGAGCGGCTGTCGGTCGCGGGTTTGCTCGCGGTCGCGGCCGGCGTGACCGGTGTCGCGCTCGCGATCGGCGTCGGCCGCGGCGGGTTCTCTCAGGAAACCCCGATGGGGCTGTGGTCGCGGTACTCGATGCTCTCGTGGCCTCTGGTCGCGGCCGCCTACCTTGTGTGGGTTCGCTCGGGCCGCAAGTGGATGCCGATTGCGCTGTGCGTCGCGGCGGCGCTGGCGTTCCCTGGTAACACCGGCACCGGCATGGTGAACGGCGCGCAGGTCGCGGGCGACTACGCGGGCCTCGCGACGCAGGCACACGCCGGACTCACCGCCGAGCAGATCGTAAGCGGGGAGCCGTTTACGAAGAGTCACCACTCCGGGCAGGAGACGCGGGCGCGGCGCGGCATCCCGCTGTTGCGCCGCGACCGCATCGGCATCTTCGCGAGGTAGCGACTACGATGGGCAGTCTGTGGTGGTGGTTCGCCGGCGGCGTGGTCTTCCTCGCGCTCGTCGCGCTGGTCGTGCGGTGGTTGTTCCACCTCGGCGGCGTCGTTCGCGTCGCGCGGTGCCGCGAACTGTTCGGGCTCCAGCACGAGCGGTTCGAGGAGCAGTTGCTGAAGGCCGCGAGCGCGTCTGGGCTGCCGCGCGGGCTGCGGTGGCTGCGGTGCCGCATCACCGGCGACGCGGTGCTGGTGCGTGACAACGCGACCGGCGGGGTCGTCGCGCTGGTGCCGGTGCAAATCGACTTCGAGCCGGTGGAGGGCGGCGACATGGAGGACGTGCCGGCGGCACGCGAGCCGCGCCCGGCGACGGCGGTGTTCACGTTCCACCAGGGGAACTGGCACACCGGAGGGCGCGTCGTGTTCAACCACACGCCCGACCAGACGGTGACCGCGTTCCCGGAGTTGCAGCGGCTCCCCGATCACGTGTGACCTCTCGTCTTGTGGCACAGACATTCCTGTCTGTGCTGCTATTCGCACAGACAGGAATGTCTGTGCCACAAGACAAAGCGGTCACGTGAAGAACGGGATCGCCAGCGGGTACTTCCACACCCGGCCCTCGGTTGCCTTCATCGCCGCGATGATCGGGAACACGAAGTGCAACACGATCAGGATCGGCAGCAGCACGAAGCCGACGAACACGAAGCACAGCGCGACGCAGATGAGCGTGTAAATGAACGAGGAGATGAGCCAGTTCATCGCGTTCTTGCCGTGCCGGTCCAGACGCGGCAGTTCGTCCTTCTTCGACTGCCAGATGACGATGGGCACGATGATCCCGCCGAACGGGATGGCGTGGCCCGCGAGCAGCGACAGGTGCATCATCATCCCCCACTCGCGCGCCTTCTTCTCCAACTGGCGCGGCGACAGCTCTTCGCGGTCGTAGTCGTCGTCATCGTCGTCGTCGCGGGAACGCCGGCGGCGCGGGCGCCGCTCTTCGCGGTCGTCGTCATCGTCGTCGTTCTCGTCGCGGTCGCGCCGGCGCGACCGCACGCGAGCTTCCTCGCGCTCCTCTTCGAGTTCCGCGACGGCGCGCTCGTACTGCTCCCCGGTGATGGTCCCGTCGTCGCGCATCTTCTTGAGCTTGTCCAGTTCTTCGGCGACGCTCATGTGCGGACCCTCTCACTTCGCGGAATGGCCGTTAACTGCGGTTCGCTCGCGCGGCGCGGATATTGGAACCGCTTCTGAAAAATCTTGCACAACGCGAACCGCTACTTCACGATGTTACATCTCTCCAGCGTGACGGTTCCATCGACGAGGCCGACGCACTTTCCGCGAATCACCACCGCTTGCCCTTTCACAAGTGTGACGGCCTGTTGAGCGTTCTTGCGAAGGAAGTCGCAGTCCACGGTGTCATCGCCTTCGACTTCCAACTCGACCGTTACCTCGGTCGGATCGGTGTCGATGATCTGCTTGACCTTCCCCGACACCTCGATCACCTTGTTCTTGTACTTCGCCTCGGCCGCGGCCCGGTTCTCGTCGAACTCCGCGTCGAGGTCTTCGGCGGTCACGCGGATGAATTTGCCGGGCGGCTCGCCGACGTTCGAGGCCGGGTTGCTTCCATCGTTTGCGGGGTCAACGGGTGCGTTATTCTTGTTCTTGCAGCCGGTTGTCACGAAGGCGATGCAGACACCCGCGGCGATGGCGATACCCCGAACGCGAACCCGCTTGGAGGCCGGTCCGTGTTGATGGGCGTGATTGTGGTCGGTCATGGTTCGGCTCGTGATCGGTCCAAGTTCGCGAGGGCCAAGTTATTGTGAAGCAGGATGGACATTCGCGGCAACCAAATTCGAGGAGCGGTTTGCGCCTGCCGCGCCGACTGATCTTTCGCAGATTCCCGCGAGTTGCTATACCCCCGCGGCGAGCCGGTTGATCCGGGAGGTCGCGGAGGATGCGCGAATGAGCCGGTGGAAGAACATTCGGGTGGCGGCGGTCGGCGGCGCGGCGGTGGCCGCGGTGTGGGCCGTCGTCGCGCTGGCCGCGCCCGCACAGAACCCGCCCCCGCCGCCGCAACTCGACTTCAACCTGCTGCCGGCGGTGCCCGCGAAGGAGCCGGAGAAACTGCCGCTGATCGACTTCACCGATGCGAACGTGGAGCCGGCGCAGTTCAAGGAGAAGGCGCCCGCGAAAGGCGGCAACCTGCCGCGCGGCGCGGCCAACGTCCCCGACCCGGCGCACCCGGTCGTCACCATCCGCGTCCGCGTCCCCGCCGACATGATGCCCGGCGACGACATCAAGTACGTCATCACCGTGCAGAACGTGTCCGCCGCGGACGCCCACTCGGTCACCGTGCGCAACCCGCTCGCGCCGGAAGTCGAAGCCGTCGTGAAAGCCGAACCGCTCGCGGACAAGCCGGTTCAAGGCGACAAGCCGGGGCAACTCGTCTGGACCCTCGGCACGCTCAAGGCGGGCGCGACCAAGACCATCGAACTCACGCTGCGCCACAAGCCGGATGTCGCCGAGCTGAAGAACCTCGCGTATGTGAAGTTCGAGCACGGGCAGGCGGTGACGACGAAGATCGGCAAGCCCACGGTGAAGGTGACCAAGACCGCGCCGAAGCAGACCGTGCGCGACGACACGTACACCGTCCGCGTGCAGGTCGAGAACACTGGGAAGGTTCCCGCCGAGGGCGTGCGCGTGCTGGAAAACCTCCCCGCGTCCGCGGAGGTCGAGCCGATCACGGCCGGCGCGAAGCGGGTCCAGCAGGCCGAGGGGCAACAGTGGGCGTGGGAGATCGCGAAACTTCAGCCCGGCGAGCGGAAGGTGATCGAGTACCGCGTGACGGCGCGCGAGGCGAAGGACGTGTTCACCCTCACCAGCGTGACCGGGCAGAAGCTCGTGCCGGACAAGCCCGCCGAGGCGCGCACGCAGGTGCTCGTGCCGGGTTTGGAGGTGAAGCTCGCGGGGCCGACCGGCGTGGTGAACGCGGGCGAGTCCGCGAAGTACGAGATCGTCGTGCGGAACACCGGCACGCTGCCGAGTATGAACCTGAAGATCACCGGCACCATCCCGGCCGACTGCAAGCCGACCTCGAAGACCGACGGCGGGCAACTTTTCCGCGACTCGGTCGTGTGGCAGGTGCCGCGCCTGGAACCCGGCGAGGCGCAGTCCTTCCGGTACGCGGTGAAGGCCAGCACGACCGGGCGGCGGGTGGTGGTGGGCAGCGCGTCGGACGCTCGCGGAACGCGCGCGTCGCAGGAACTGGCGACCACGTTCGCGGGGGTCGCGGCGCTCGCATGGGAGACGACGTTCGACCCGCAGACAGTGGCGGTCGGCAAGCAGGGCGTGTTCACCGTGAAGGTGAAGAACACCGGCGGCGAGGTGGCGCGGAACGTGCGCGTGCAGATCGACGTGCCGGACAACGTGAGCGTCGTGCAGACCACGCCGCCGGTTCGCGTGGAGAACAACGTCGTGCTGTTCGGCGCGGAGCCGATTCCGGGGTACGGCGAGAAGACGTACACGCTGACGTTCGAGGGGAAGAAGGCGGATCAGGCGTGGTTCCGCGTGCGCATGGCGGCGGAGTGCCTGGGCGACCGCCCGATGCAAACGGAGAAGATGGTCGAGGTCATTGGGATGCCGAAGTAGTGTGGTCCGCCGCTCCGCGGCGGTTCTGGAGTGTCGTCCGCCACTCCGTGGCGGTGCCTTTTAGTTTTCTGCCTGCCCTTGTGCAGAGAAGAACCGCCACGGAGTGGCGGACCACACTCCAGAAATACGCCCCTTCCAGCGTGACAACCACGTCTTTGTGTGCCAGAGGAGTATTAGGGCCGGTGCGGAACCGTTCCCTTACTCCGAGGCGCACATGAAGCGGTTCATCGGCCTGTTCCTCACGCTGCTCGGCGGCGCGGCCATGATCTGGGGCGCCATCTCCGTGCTGACCGGCTCGTCGGCGACCCGCATCACACTCATCAACGACCTGTCGGTGAACGCGCTCACGGGCGGTTTGGTTGGTGTGGCGACGTTCACCGTCGGTCTGATCTGGATGCGCGACTGACGCGACCAGCCCGGTTTTTTCGGCCGGCAAGCCCTTCCGCTTGACAGGTTCGGGTGCTACGTTTGAAGTAGCGGATTGGGTCCGCGACAATCAACCGCCCCACGGAAGAGGGTCACCATGCTCGCGTTATGGACAACTCGACCGACCGGAACCGCGTGCCGCGGCGCGTGGGCCCGCCGCGCGCGCCTCGCGGCGCTGCTGGCGTTCCCGGTCGCGCTCTTCGGCTGCGGGTCGGCCACGCCGCCGGGCGCGGAGCCGTCCCCGCACGCGGTCACCGGCACGAACGACCCCGCGTGGGTGACGAGCCGCGCGCAACTGCCGCCGCCCGACGCCGACCGCATCAACTTCGACGAACACACGCGCACGCTGACGCTGTACGACCTGCCCGGTAACGACCGCTGGATGGTTCAACTGCCGGGCGAAACCGTCGGCCGCCCCGCGTCCGCGCAGCACCGCGTTCCGCGCGACACGGACCTGTCTGAAGTGATGGTGTACTACGCGCGGCCCGGCGTGAAGCCGTCCACCGCGGTGAGCGTCAAGCGCATCCGCGACAGCGGCCACGCCCACAGCAGCCTTGCAGCGCGTTGAGCAAATCTTTCGTGGGGTAGGCCGCTGGCCCAATGGCACTTGGTTTGTGGTTTTGTGGCACAGGCTTCCAGCCTGTGTTGCCTTTAAAAACAGGCCAGGTTCAACCGAGGGTAACAGATTTGCAGTGAAGTGACCTGACCAAACCGTCTGTTTTTCCCAAGTTGAGGGGTGTTTTTCCGCACCGCCATTTCGTGGAGAACACAGACATGG
>CANLGS010000047.1 GCA_947490035.1 Gemmataceae bacterium | reverse complement strand
GTCATCACGCTCCGCGTGATGTCTTCTGTGCCGGTCCTGAGTGTAGTCATCACGCTCCGCGTGATGTCTGCTGACGCGTGGCTGCCTCGTTTTCTCGCGCTGCGGAGCCGACATCACGCGGAGCGTGATGACTACACTCAGCGGAGCCGACATCACGCGGAGCGTGATGACTACATTCAGTTCCCGGCTTTGCGGAGGGCTTCGGAGATCTTCTTGGCGTCGGACGCCAGGGGGCTTTCGGGGAAGTCCGCGATCATCTGGTCGAACTGCTTGCGCGCCTCGGTCTTCTTGTCGAGGCGGTACAGGCAGCGGCCGTAGTTGAACAGGATCACGTCGAGGAACTTGGCGTCGGGGTGGGTACGCAGCACCGTCTCGAACACGTCGATGGCGCGGGCGTAGTCCTTCTGCACGTAGTAGTAGTTCGCCATCTTCGCGACGGCTTCGCCCACGCGCCCGCTGTCCGGGTGCTTGTCGAAGACCTTCTTGTACTCCTGGAACGACTGGTCGAAGAGCTGCGACGCGCGGGCGCCGTCCACCTCCTTCGCCATCTCCTCGTAGCACTCCGCGATGCCGAACTGCGCCTCGCCGCGAAGCGGGCTTTTCTCCAACCGCAGCACGCTGGTGTAGATGCCGATGGCGCGCTGCATCTGCTTCTGCTTGCGGGCGACTTGTGCGAGCGAGAGCAGCGCGGCGTCCACGAACTCGCTGTTCGGGAACTCCTTCTGCAACCGCTGGCTCATCGCGGCGGCGAGGTCGAGGTTGTCCATCTCGAAGTAGATTTTCCAGAGCTGGACGTAGGTCTCTTCCAGCGTGCGCCCGCCGAGCTTCGCGGCTTCGGCGCTGATTTCTTCGCACAGCTTCATCGCCTGCTCGTACTTCAGGTCGGCGTGCTGCTTGAGGCCGAACTCCTTGTAACGGTTGCCGATGTTGGTCAGCGCGCTCGCGGTCTTGAGTTGCGTGCGGACCCGCAGTTCTTGATCGTTGATTTGCGTCTGCGAGACGCGCACGCTGCCGAGACTGCCTTCCACCACGCGAGCCTTGAAGACCACCGTGCGCGGTTCGCCGGTCGCGTTCTTCGCGTCGATGTACGTCAGCACGATGAGGTCGTTCGGCTGCGCCTGAAGCACCTGATCGTCGAGCTTCACGATGTCAGACTTCTCCAGCGACACGACCGCCCGGAACACGCCGGAGTGAATCGTGCCGTCGTCTTCTTCCTTCTTCGGTGGCTCGACCGCCGGCGGCGGGTCTTTCTTTGGCTCGTCCTTCTTCGGATCACCGTCTTTCTTCGGCTCGTCCTTCTTCGGCTCCTCAAGCATGGGAAGGACGAGCGGGGTGTTCTCCGGCGCGGCGCGGACGATCTTCGCCTCGGTCAGAATCACATCGACCTTGTCGATCTTCTTGAAGCGGTCGAGCTTGTTCGGGTCGGCCTTGTTGGGCATCGGCGGCATCCCGCCGGGACCGGCTTCCGCGGTGAGTTCCTCCGGCGTCTTCTCGCGGTAGACTTCGACCGTCGCCTTCAGCACGTCCGCGCCGTCGGTCAGGTCGAAGTCGGCATCTACAACCTGGAGGTGAATCCCGCGACCGAGGACGACGCCTTGCAGCGTCTCGGAGTACGCGCCGTCCACGATGGTCGCGGTGGCCGTGCCGACGACGGCGATTTCCTTCACCACGAGGTTCTCTTTGCCGCCGCCGGCGGTGTGCATGTCGCGGTAGGTGATCTTCACCTTGTCGCCGCCGCGAATCTCAAGTCGCCCGTTGCCGGGCTTTGCCTTGCCGAGCGCCGTGGGGATGGAGCCGATGACGACGCGCACGTTGCGGCCGATGGGCACGCACTCCACCGTTTCGATGTCGCCGCTGGTGGATTCGACTTTCACGCTGACGGTCTTGCCGGGTTCGAGCGCCGCGAGGTCGGCGTCCTCGATGCGCACGAACAGGCGCTTGCCGGCTTCGAGCAGTTCGGGCACGGGCTTCATGCCGTCGGGCGTGGCGTCCGGCGGGGGCAGTGCGGTGCCGACCCGTTCGAGCGCGGCGATTGCCCGGCTGTAGTGGCCCTGCTGGAAGTGGCCCAGGCCGATGTAGTAGTACGCCTGGTTCACCTGCGGGCTGACCGGGTACTTCTCGATCACGTCGCGCATGTACTTGAAGCACTTGCCGTAGTTGCGGCCCTCGAAGTAGCACACGCCGACCTTCAGCGTCGCCTCCGCGCGCGACTCTTCGCTGGGGTTGTCGTCGGCCGCGGCGGACTCGAAGAACGTGCGGGCGCGGTCGAACGCGCGTTCCTTGGTGAGCAGGTGGTTGCCGAGTTTCAGGTACGCGTCGAAGCGGACCTTGCTTCGCGGGTATCGTTCGATCACGGACATCCACACCTCGACGGCTTTCGCCGGTTCGCCGGCTTCAAGCCGCGCGTCGCCGGCTTCGAGGAGCTTGCGCGCGGTGCGGTCCTCGACGATGGACCCGCGTTCCGGCCCGCCCTTCTCCTTGTCCTTATCTTTTGCCTTGGTGTCTTGCGCGTCGGGAGCACGGGGCGCGCCGTGACTTTCAACGAAAGCGAGGGCGACGCCGCCGAGAACGAGGGCCGGCAGGAGGAGGCGCAAGTGAAGAACGGCGAGGTTCATGAATGGCTCGGATGCAATAAGGGAACCGGACACGCCGCGGGTCGGCTCGTCGCGGTTCGCGCTGGACTGGCAGTAGCGGGCGGGAACACCGTTCGGCGGGAGCGTCGGAAATCGGACGGTTCGGGCGGCGACCAGCGGGGGCAGCAAGAATCCCGCGGTTGGACGGTCGGCGCCGCGCAAAAGTTCCGTGGGGGATCAGTCTGACCCGGACGCGGGGCGAAAGCAAGTCGCAAAAACGCGAAACGGATGGATGTGGTCGTGGGGTTTTTACCCCGGCGGGGTTACACTCCTCAGCCCAGGGCGTTGCTCTGGGCTGAGGAAGCATGCTTTTTCCAGGGCGGATACCTCGCCTAGCCAGCCACGGTCGCCTTCTCGGACATGAGTTTCTGTACGTCGTCCAGCCGCCAGCCAATCCACAGCACGTTGGGGAGCCGGATCGTCTCCTTTTCCGCACCGGAAGTGCGGACGATCAGGTCGCCGGAGAAGAAGCCCAGCAGCCAGTGCCGGAACATGTCGTCGCGCTGCTTCTCGAACGTCATCCCGGTGGTGTCGAACACACGGATCGACGCCCCGACGTGTTCGCACACGCGGACTTGGCCCGGTGTGACCACGATGTAGGTGCGCTGGTCGAAGATGAACACCGACACCGACCAGAGGATGAACACCACGGTCGCGATGAACAGGTAGCCCGCCATGTTGATGTAGATGTGCAGGTGGCCGAGCGTGCTGAGTAACTTATCCCAGCCATCGGGAAAGAGCGAGATGATCAGGGCAATCACCACGAACATCAACAGCACCAGGAACGACCACAGCCCGCGAAGCGGCACGTTCGTGATGACGACGGTCAGTAGCAGAACGACGCAGAACACGGGCGCCATCCAGACCTTCTGGGAGACTCGCGTCGGGAAGGCGTTGACCACCGCGCCGGGGGTCGGCGTCGAGTTGTCCACGGCTTTGGACAACGAAGTCGTCGTGGCATCGCCCGGAACGCCGACCGTGTAATACGTGTTACCTTTGTCGTCCTTCCACGTGTTGCCCTTGTCGTCCTTCTTCTGAGTGACCGTCGCGTCCGGGGGCAGGATCGCGAGGCGGTGGTCCTCGAAGTACGTCACCGCCGCCATCGTGAACCCCAGCAACCAGATCGGCCACCAGTAGAACAGCATCGAGTGGCTGACGAGGGTGATCGACCGCTTGTGGGGGGCAGCCGCGGGCGCGGGTGTTGCCGGTGCGCCCGTCGGCGGGACGGCTCCGGCGGGCGGCGGATTCGGCGGGGTGGACATCGGATTGCACTCGGTGGTGAAGGTGAACGGCGCCGGGCCGCGCGGCCCGCGTTACTTGGTACTTCGATCATCGCACGTCGGAATTTGCGCGAATCGCGCTCAGGCTAGGGCGGTGACAACCCGGTGTCAAGCGCCAACGTCAGCGGTCGTCGGGGAACGGGTCCACGCGGACGCCCACGCGGAACGCCTGGTGGCACCGGTTGCACGCGTTCGCGACCCCCGCCAGCGCCGTCCGCGCCTGCACGTAGTCCTTCGCGGCGGCGGCCCGCGCCAGGCCCGCCGCGCTCTCGCGCAGGTCGGCCGCGTGTACCAGCCACGAGTCTTGCCCGTCCTTCGTCTTCGGAGGCCGCATCAGCAGCAGGTTGCCGGTTTCCGCGAGCAACAGCGCCTGACCGCGAGCGAACGACCACGCCTCCGCGTCCTTCGGCTTCGCGGCGAGCAGCTTCCCGAGCGCCTTGGTGTTCGGGTCGGCCATCCCTTCCATGAGCAACTTCGTCTCGGCCACCGGTTCGAGCTTGGGCGCGGCCTTCTTCGCCGGCTGCGGCTGCGACTGTGCCACCGGCACGAACGCGCAAGCCGCGAAAAGCGCTGCCGCGAACCAGAAGCGGGTGCGAATCATGGTGTGCCTCTTGCGGCCTTTTGTCTTGTGGCACAGACATTCCTGTCTGTGCGCCTGGACCCTCGAAGCACACAGACAGGAATGTCTGTGCCACGAAAACCGAAATCAAACGTCCGGTAGCTCCAACTGCACGTCGGCGCCATCGACGTGGATCGGGTACGCGCCGATCTTCACCTTCGGGTTGTCGTCCCACGCGCCGTCGGCGAGGCGGAACCGCCAGAAGTGCCACGGGCATGTCACGCACCCGTCCTCGACGTACCCGCCCGACAGCGACGCGCCCATGTGCGGGCAGAAGTCGTCGATGGCGAAGAACTCGCCCTTCACGTTGAAGATGGCAACGTCCCGCTGGAGGACGCTGACCACCACGTTCCCGCCGTCGGGGATGTCCGCCACTTTCGCGACCGTCACGCGCCGGGGCACGGTTCCTTCTCCTTCGCTTCGCGGATGTCCGCAGCCAGTGTACCAAACTATCTTAGCCGAAGGGAACACGCTCTCGGGATGCGAAGATGCTCGAAGTCGAAGTGAAGTACCGGAACGCGGACCGCGCGGCGGCCGTCGCGACGCTCCTCAACTGGGGCGCGACGCTCGCGCAGGACCGCACCGACGTGGACCTGTACCTGTCGGCGCCCGACCGCGACCTGAAGGCGACCGACGAGGCGTTCCGGTTGCGCCGCATCGGCGCGAAGAACTACCTGACCTATAAAGGGCCGAAGCGCGACACCGAGACCAAGACCCGCGCCGAGATCGAGGTCGCGCTTGCGGACGGCGACCTAACCGCGGCCGACACGGAACGCTTGCTCGCCGCGCTCGGGTACAAACCGGTGACGACCGTCCGCAAGAAGCGCCGCGTCTACCACCTCCACCGCGACGGGTTCGATTTCGAGGTCTGCTTCGACAGCGTCGAGCGCGTGGGCGAGTTCATCGAACTGGAGATTCTGGCGGAGGAAGCACAGTACGAAGCGGCGAAAACATCGCTGCTTGCCGTGGCGAGCGAATTGGGACTAACGGAACAAGAACGGCGCTCGTACCTGGGAATGGTTCTGGAAGCGCAGGCGAGCGGCGCGGCGTAAGAGTGTTTTCTTCCGTCCCTCTCCCCTTGCGGGAGAGGGCAAAAACAAGAAACGCAATGGCTACTCCATGCTCCCTCCCACCGTTACCACCATCGCCGAAGTGCGCCGCGCCGGCGCAGCGGCGCGCGCCCTGGGCAAGTCGGTTGGCTTGGTGCCGACGATGGGCGCGCTCCACGAGGGGCACGCGGCGCTCGTGCGCGCGGCCCGAAGGCGGTCGGGCTTCGTGGTCGTGTCGATCTTTGTGAACCCGACGCAGTTTGGGCCGAAAGAGGACTTCGCCAAATACCCGCGCACGCTCGAAGCCGATCAGAAGGTGTGCGGCGACGCGGGCGCGGACCTGATCTTCGCGCCCGCCGTCGAAGCGATGTACCCGGAGAATTCGTTCACGTTCGTGGACGTGTCAACGCTGGGCGACCACCTGTGTGGGGCGACGCGACCGGGGCACTTCCGCGGCGTCTGCACGGTTGTGCTGAAGCTGTTCAACATCGTCCGGCCCGACGCGGCGCATTTCGGGTCAAAAGACTACCAGCAGGCGCGTATTATCGTGCAGATGGTGCGCGACTTGAACGTCCCCGTCGAGGTGTGCGTCGAACCGACGGTGCGCGAGCCGGACGGCCTGGCGCTGAGTTCGCGCAACCGCTACCTGAGTGCCGAAGACCGCGCGCTCGCGCCGCGCATCCAGGCGGCACTACGAACGACACGCGCGCGCGCCGTCGCGGGCGAAGTGGACGCGGCGCGGCTGGAGTCGGCGCTGCACGCGGAGCTATCTGCGATTCCCGGCGCGCGCGTCGATTACGCCCGCGTCGTGGACGCGGAGACGCTGCAACCGCTCACGCGGCTCGGCCGGCCCGCGGTCGCGGCCGTCGCGGTGTTCCTGGGCACGACGCGCTTGATCGACAACCTTCCCATTGCGGAATGCGGAGTGCGGAATGCGGAATAGAAGAACAAGACCAAAGCGCCCTCTTGTCTTCATTTCTTGTTCTTGATTCCGCACTCCGCATTCCGCATTCCGCAATGGTTCCGTCATGGTTCACCCGCTGTTCAGCCCCGAAGTCAAGCTGATGCTCGACGAGAAGAACGCCGCGGGCCTGCGCGAGTTCTGCGAGTCGCTGCACCCCGCGACCGTCGCGGAGGCGCTCGACGACGAGTTCACGCCCGAACAAATCTGGGAGGTCATCAGCAACGCGAACATCCGCACGCAGGCGTCCGTGTTCGAGTACCTCACGCCGGCTCAACAAGTCCTGATGGCGGAGAAGGCCCGCCCGCAGATGGGCGCGCTGCTCACCAAGATGTCGCACGACGACCGCGTCGATCTACTGCGCCGGCTGCCGGGTCGCGTGACCGAATCCATCATGCGGCTGGTGGACGAAGCGGACCGCAAGGACATCGCGACGCTGTTCCAGTACGGCGAGAACACCGTCGGCGCGCTGATGACGACCGACTACGCGTGGCTGCCCGGCACGCTCACCGCGGCGGAAGCCATCGACCAGCTTCGCCAGCAGGCGCCCGACCGCGAAACCATCTACTACATCTACGTTCTCGACGACCCGAACCGGCGTGGCGACGGTTCGCTCAGCCCGCGCCGGTTGCTCGGCGTGGTGTCGCTGCGAGACCTCATCCTCGCCCCGCGGCACGCGCTCGTGCGCGAGCTGATGGAAACCGACCTCGTTACCCTCAAGCATAGCGACGATCAGGAATTGGTGGCGCAGTTGTTCGCGCGGTACGACTTCCTCGCCGCGCCCGTGGTAGACGACCAGTTCGGGCTGATCGGCATCGTGACCCACGACGACGTACTCGACGTGGTGCGCGAGGAGGCGACCGAGGACATGCAGCGTCAGGCGGCCGTCGGCCCGATCGAGGGCGACTACCTGAACGCGAGTTTCTACCGCGTGTGGAAGAGCCGGGTGAAGTGGCTCGCGGTGCTGTTCGTCGCGGAACTCGCCACGTTCACCGTGATGGAGCGGTTTGAAGAACTCATCGCCGCCGTCGTGGTGCTGGCGCTGTTCGTCCCGCTGTGCATCTCGACCGGCGGTAACTCCGGCACGCAGGCCGCGACGCTCGTCACGCGAGCGATGGCGCTGGGGTACGTCACCCCGCGCGACTGGCGGCGTGTGCTGCGCCGCGAACTTCTGATGGGGCTGGCGCTGGGCGGCGCGCTGGGTGCAATCGCGTTCGTGCGCGGCTCGCTGACTCCGAGCGACACCCGCAGCGGACCGCGAAAGGTGAAGGAAGAATTCAGCTTGCGCGTGCCGCCGGGCACCGAACTGGCGGCCGACGGGCGCCACGACGTTCCCGTTGCCGCCGGCGCGTCGCAAACGACGACGACCGAGAAGAGAGCGCGCGTCCGGTTACCGGAGGGGGTGAAGCAGTTGGACCCGGCGGAGAAGCACGCGGACTACTGGGTGTACCATTTCCCGGCCGAGTGCGAGGTGCGCACGGAACCGGTCAGCCGGTGGCGGCTCGGCGCGGCGATCTCGGTCGCGGTGCTGGGAATCTGCTTGTGGGGCACGCTGATCGGGTGCGTGATCCCGCTGGTCATTAGCAGGCTCGGCGGCGACCCGGCCATCGCCTCCGGCGCGCTCGTCGCCACGTTCGTGGACGTGACCGGCATCGCGATCTTCTTCTCGGCCGCGTGGCTCATCTTGCTGTAAAGTGGTCCGCCGCGGCGACTCTCCCGCCGTTCACACACATTGGCCTGCCCTTCCGCGCGCCGGCGCGGTACAACCGCGTGCATGTCGTCAACCCCTTCCGCGTTTACATCGGCGCTCGTCGCGTTCGGCGACTGGTGGCTGTT
The DNA here is from genome assembly GCA_947490035.1 of Gemmataceae bacterium. Classification (GTDB taxonomy): domain Bacteria; phylum Planctomycetota; class Planctomycetia; order Gemmatales; family Gemmataceae; genus Gemmata. The sequence continues at coordinate 3,637 of CANLGS010000047.1, read as the reverse complement.
CGCGCTGCGGGCGGTCGCCGGCATCACCGGCCGCGCGTTCGGGCGGCGCGAGTTCCTCCGCATCGCGGTCGAGGTCGGCGCCAACAGCGTCGGCGTCGTCGCCATCACCGGCCTGTTCATCGGCATGGTGCTCGCGGTGCAAGCGTATGGGCAGTTCCACGCCATCGGACTGGAAACGTCGCTCGGCGCGGTGATTCACATCTCCGTGGTGCGGGAACTCGGGCCGGTGCTCGCGGCGGTGATGCTCGCAGGGCGCGTCGGCTCCGCGATGTCGGCGGAACTGGCGACGATGCGCGTGACCGAGCAACTCGACGCGCTCGCGTGTTTGGGCGTCGATCCGGTGAAGTACCTCGCCGGGCCGCGCGTGCTGGCGGCCCTGCTGCTGCTACCGCTGCTCACGGTGCTGGCCGACGTGATGGGGCTGCTCGGCAGTTCCCTCATCTGCCTCCATGTGTACAACATCGACAGCTACCACTACTGGCGCCACACCCGCGAGTTCGTGAAGGTGTGGGACGTGGCCGTGGGGCTGATGAAGGCGGTGGTGTTCGGCGGCGTGCTGTCGCTGATCGCGTGCCACCGCGGGTTCAACAGCAAGGCCGGGGCGGAGGGCGTCGGCCGGGCCGCGACTGAGGCGTTCGTCGTGGCGTTCGTCGCCATCCTGATGATCGACTTCCTGCTCGCGATGGTTGCCAACACCGTTTACGCTGTGCTGTGGCCGCCCACCAACGCGAAGGTGATTTAACCTCAATCGCCCACCCGCTCCCTGACGGTCGCGGTTCACCCAGATTGGTGAACCGCGACCGTCAGGGAGCGGGTGAATCTCTGTCCGCGACGAGAAACAACCATGACGACTCCAACCTACTCTCCCGGTCTCGAAGGCGTGACCGCGGGCGAAACCGCCATCTGCACCGTCGAAGGCGGCCTGAGCTACCGCGGCTACAGCGTCGGCGACCTCGCCGACCACTGCACGTTCGACGAGGTCGCGTACCTGCTGCTGCACGGCGAGTTGCCCACCGCGGCGCAGTTGAAGCAGTTCCACACGCGCGTCGCGGCCGCGCGCCGGCTCCCGCCGCCGCTGAAGGAGTTGTTCGCGGCACTGCCCAAGTGGACGACGCCGCTCGACGCGCTCCGCACCGCGGTCAGCGCGCTGGGCCACTTCGACCAGGACGCGGCCGACAACTCGCACGACGCGAACCTGCGCAAGGCCGAGCGACTGCTGGCGCAAATCCCGGTCGCCATCGCGGACCACCACCGCATCGTGAAGGGACAACCGGAAGTGGCCGCGCGCCAGGACTTGTCGCACGCCGCGAACTTCCTCTACATGCTTCGCGGGGTCGAGGCGTCGCCGGCCGAAGTGAAGGCGATGGACGTGTCGCTGATCCTGTACGCCGAACACGAGTTCAACGCGAGTACGTTCGCGGCCCGGGTCATCGTGTCCACGCTGTCCGACCTGCACAGCGGCATCACGGGCGCGATCGGCGCGCTGAAGGGGCCGCTGCACGGCGGGGCGAACGAGAAGGTGATGGACATCCTGCTCGCGGCCGGCGGCCCGGAACACGCGGAGGCGTGGACGAAGGCGGCGCTCGCTCGCAAAGAGCGCATCATGGGCTTCGGCCACCGCGTCTACAAGACCGGCGACGTGCGCGCGGGCATTCTGAAGAAGTACGCCCGCGCCGCGGCCGAGGCGAACCCCGCCCACGAGGGCGGAGGTGATCCGCTGAAGTGGGAAGAGACGGCGGACATCATCGAGCGCGTGATGGCGGCCGAGAAGAACATGTTCCCGAACCTCGACTGGCCGGCCGGCCGGCTGTATCACGCGATGAAGCTCGAAATCCCGCTGTACACGCCGATCTTCGCGATGTCGCGCATCACCGGCTGGGCGGCGCACGTGATCGAGCAACTCGACAACAACCGGCTCATCCGCCCGCGCGCGCTGTATAAAGGCCTGGCGGCGCGCGCGGTCAAGCCTCTGGGCGAACGCGGGTGAGCGAACAGATTTGTGGCACCGGTCTCCAGACCGGTGAGGCTTCACCGGTCTGGAGACCGGTGCCACAAGAAAAGGCGGGGCGCGGCGGGCGCTTGATTCGACACCCGTTCGCGGGTAACGTGTGGTAGACCAGTGAACCGGTCGCCCGTCACTCAACGATTCCACACATGGCTTCTCACATGGACCTGGCTAACGAGTTCTTCCAGGTCAGGCGGCACGGCGAGGTGGCCGTGATCGTCCCGTCGCCGCAGGTGGAAGACCTGCCGGAAACGCTCCTCCAGCCGGCCGCGGAGATGGTCCTCGCGCCGCTGAAGGAAGACCCGCCCAACAACATCATCGTGGACCTGTCCGCGGTGACGTACTTCGGCTCGGCGTTCATCACGTTCCTGCTGCGCTGCCACCACCTGTTGGCCGCTCGCGGCAGCGAACTGGTGCTGGCCGGCGTGAACCCCAACATCCGCGAACTGCTGCGGATCACCAACCTGGAAATGTACTGGGCGCTTTACGACACCTCGGCCGAAGCGATCAACGCCCTCAGCGGCAGCGACTGACCGTGTGGCGAACCGCGACCGTGAGGGAGCGGGTGGACACATCAGCGGCCCATCCACCCGCTCCCTCACGGTCGCGGTTCACCTTCCCTCACCCGCTCGAACATCACGGCCCGCGTGCCGCGGCTCACCTCGCGCCACTTCCCCGACGCGCTCATCAGGTACTGCTCGATCGGCGGCTTGTCCTGCGCGGGCGGGTTGGTCATCACGATCGCGCGCTCGAACTTGTACTTCGCGGCCCACCCCTCGAACACGAGGCCCAGTTCTTCAGGTGGTAAGCCGAGCGTATCGGAATAGTTCCGAATCCAGTCGTCGCCGTACAACTCGCACCGGTCGTCCATGAAGATTTTCAGCGTCGGCGTGTGGTAGATCAGGTAGCCGCCGAGGTTCGCGTCGTTGAAGATCGGCGTGCCGTGTGGCACGCTCGCCGCGTAAGTGGTCATTTCGGTCGTCATGTCGGACGGGATGAAGTTGGGGTCGAGCCGCGCCCACCCGGAGCCGATCACCGGAACTTCGACCTTGTGCGCTTGCAGCTTGAACGACACCGCCACCAGCAGCGCCGGGATCAGGAGCGCGGCCCACACCGGCCCGCGCCGCGCCGCGGCTGCGGCGGTGTCGTCCGCGTCCCACGCGGTCGAGCCGTCGCCGTGCTTCACGAGCAGCCGGTGCCAGAGCGTGTGCTTCCACAGGTCCGCGATGGCGACGCCCGCGCACACCGCGAACAGCGGCCCCTGTCGGATGCCCTTGAAGCTCAGCGCAAGCCACACGAGCGGGATCAGCCACGACACGCGCGGCACCTTCGGGAACGTCCCCGCGAGCAACACGAGGTAGAACCCGCCGAGCGCGAGAACCATCAAGCCGAGCGGCGAAGTCGGGTCCATCGGCATGTGTTCGTTGACGACTTCGGGCAGCACCTTTGAGCCGACGATCTTCTGCCAGATGCGGATCATCTCCATGCCGTGCGGGTTGACCAGCGGAGTAAACCCGCACGCGGCCACGATGCCGACGAGCAGGAACGCCATGCGCCAAGTTGTGATTGGCGAGCGGGGGGCGTAAGCCCCCTGTTGGTCTTCGTGTGGCGATTGATTCGACGCGCCAACAG